>NZ_JBFTMC010000004.1:0-105790 GCF_056396765.1 Bacillus sp. 05T22 | reverse complement strand
GCAGTTCGGTAGCTCGTCGGGCTCATAACCCGAAGGTCGCAGGTTCAAATCCTGTCCCCGCAACCAAATGGTCCCGTGGTGTAGTGGTTAACATGCCTGCCTGTCACGCAGGAGATCGCCGGTTCGACCCCGGTCGGGACCGCCATTTATTTCTGGCTCGGTAGCTCAGTCGGTAGAGCAGAGGACTGAAAATCCTCGTGTCGGCGGTTCGATTCCGTCCCGAGCCACCATTTTAACTAAATATGCCGGCTTAGCTCAATTGGTAGAGCAACTGACTTGTAATCAGTAGGTTGGGGGTTCAAGTCCTCTAGCCGGCACCATGTAAGTTTCGGAGGGGTAGCGAAGTGGCTAAACGCGGCGGACTGTAAATCCGCTCCTTCGGGTTCGGCAGTTCGAATCTGCCCCCCTCCACCATTTACATTTTATATAGGGGTATAGTTTAAAGGTAGAACAGAGGTCTCCAAAACCTCCAGTGTGGGTTCAATTCCTACTACCCCTGCCAAAACATAACATGGCGGTTGTGGCGAAGTGGTTAACGCACCGGATTGTGGCTCCGGCATTCGTGGGTTCGATTCCCATCAGTCGCCCCATTTTCATTTTTTAACATTTGTAAATAAAGTAGTTAATACTTGCATATAATGAATTAAAACTTCGGTGGGCTATAGCCAAGCGGTAAGGCAACGGACTTTGACTCCGTCATGCGCTGGTTCGAATCCAGCTAGCCCAGCCATTTTTGCGGAAGTAGTTCAGTGGTAGAATACAACCTTGCCAAGGTTGGGGTCGCGGGTTCGAATCCCGTCTTCCGCTCCAAATTAATTTAATATGGCGGCATAGCCAAGTGGTAAGGCAGAGGTCTGCAAAACCTTTACCACCGGTTCAAATCCGGTTGCCGCCTTTCTTATTATGCCGATGTGGCGGAATTGGCAGACGCGCACGACTCAAAATCGTGTTCCTTCGGGAGTGTCGGTTCGACCCCGACCATCGGTATCGTTAAATGTTTATCGGGAATTACAGAAGAATTAAGTAATAGCAACGTTTAAAACGTCTTTCTACAGTTTGTAGGAAGGCGTTTTTTTGTGTTTTCAGAGATGTTTTTTACTGCAAAATCCACTTTTAAAATCGTATTCATTGGTCGTGTTCACAGGTAAAGAAAGGTGGTTAACTTTTGGCTAGAAGAAAAAACACTTTAGATGAAAGTGAATTAGCTGTTATTAAAAAACAAAGTAAATCTTATGTTGAAACGTTTGATGAAGCTATCACTTTGTTTGTGAAGGACTGTGAATTAAGAAATCTTAGACCGTTTACCATTAAATATTATTTAAATGAGTTACAAGCTTTTCTAAATTTATTAACAGAACAAGAAATAGACGCTTCTATTCTAAAGCCTTACAACATGACAGAAGAACATGTTAAAGAAAACGTAATACTTTACATGAAAAATTATAGGGGAATTAAGGTAGTTTCTATTAACACTCGTTTACGTGCATTACGTGCTTTCTACAACTTCTTATACAAACAGAAGCACATTCCTAGAAATCTAATGGAAAACATTAAGTTGTTGAAAGACAGAAAACGAATCATTCCCACTTTTTCAAAGGAACAGCTTAATAAATTGTTTCGTCAGCCTAATTTAAGGACGTTTACTGGCGTTAGGGATTACACAATTATGATGTTAATGCTTGAAACGGGAATACGTGTAAATGAACTGGTAGGGCTATCAGTAAAGGATACTCGCTGGGAAGATAGTTTACTCGTAATTCGTAATGCTAAAAGCTATCGAGAACGGCAAGTGCCTATACAAAGGGATATGAAAAACCAGTTGAAAAAATATATTGCGATTCGAGGTTATGTTGAAAGTGATGCTTTATTCGTCACTGTTGATGGTACACGGCTTACTAGAAGAGGAATACAACAACGAATATCCATATATGGCAACATGGCACAAATAAAAGATGTGCGTTGTAGTCCACATACCTTTCGTCATACGTTTGCGAAATTAAGTGTTCAACAAGGGGCGAATATCTTTGAATTACAAGCTATATTAGGACACACCAACATGGAGATTGTTAAAACGTATGTAAATCTATTCGGTACTGATGTAAGAGAAAGACATAAAGAATTTTCACCGTTAAAAGTGCTTAATAAACGGTACGTATAAAAAGTTTAGACAAAGAAAAAAGTCACCTGTTACAGCAGGTGACCCAAAGTTTGAAAAATCGACTCAAAACTAAATAAAAGGAAAATTAAGGTCTTAAAAACAATATTAAACTTCTTGTTTTTATGCAGAGAAAACAAAAACAGAAAATATAGTAAAAATAATAGAATCACATTAATAATTATAGTTCCTCTGATGTACCATACTCTTTCGCTTTTACTCCACATTTTGTTGAGGTCGTCGTAAAAACCAATATTGAAGACTACAGCAGCAAATAGATAGAAAATAGCACCTAAGAGTGTAGATAAAATCACATTCCAAAATTTTAATTTTACTTGTGTGGCTTTATTTAAATACAATTTATCAATTTCCTTAGTTGTTGCCGCTATTACAAGTTGATTAGCACTATATAGTACAGCCGTTATAAGTAGACCTATAAGGGTAGTTATAATCGCAGTGAACGCAGGTGGAAGCTTACTAATTGTATCAATTGTTAATCCATTGAACATTCTCTCTGTTCAGTCCTTTCATGGTTAAATTCCGATAAAAAAGAACGTCACCTTTAGAGAAGGACGTTCTTTTTATTAATTAAATTATTGTTTCACCATGCGTATTCGTAGGTGCAGGGGGTCTTCCATGGTCATAAGCAGGAGAACCAGTGTTACCATCAGCTACACCCCAAGGTTGTCCGTGTGTGTAAGCAGGTGCAGGCGTGTCATCTTCAGCTTTATTACTTGCAATACCAGTATCTCCATGTGCGTAAGATGGAGACCAAGTGTCACCTATATTTAATGCTAAATCAGGTCTTTGAGGTGACCAACCTTCTCCATGCGTTGATTGTAACTTATTAATGTTATCTGCCTGTGCAGTTTGTTGTGTTTCTGGATTGATACTTAATCCGAAAGACATAAGACCTGTAGTAGCTAAACTCATTACCATTAAACCAAGCTTTTTCATTATTTTAACGCCCCTTTAGCTAATAATTTTGTTCTTGCTTCAAGACCTAAACAGAAATAGTCACTAGATGTTTGGTAGTCACACACAGTATGTAATCTAGTTGCTAACAGTTCTGCATATTCTTCTACATAATCCCAAAGTGCTTCTCTTTTGAAATAGGAGATACCTGCAATAGTTACTCTTTTTAATTCTTCAATAGAAGCATTGTTATTTAGTGCTTTTAAAATGGTAAAGTGATGTGTGTATTCTTCATTCTCTAGGTTTAAACAAATTTTTAAACCTTTTTCAACAAAGTCAGAAGCAATATTTGTTTCACCTAACTTAGAATATTCTCTAGCTTGTAGAAAAATAGCTTTGAAATGATTAGGGATTTTCTCTGTTACTTCTGATAAGTGACGAATAGCTGATTCAGAAAGGTTTTGACTTGAATATAACCAACCCAAATTGTGACGGACTAATGAAATTAATGTTTCTTCGTTATTCTTATATAATAAGTTTAATGCAGAATTTAAATGTTCCTCGGCTTGTTCAAATTGTTTTAGAGATACACAACTCATTCCAATTGTATTTTCACAAGAAGCTGCATTACTTTCATAACCTTGGTATTTAGAGAAGATATCTTTTGAAGTAGTTGCATAACGAATAGCTAAAAGTGGTTCGTAGGTGTTATGGTAAAACAAGGCTAACTTAGATTGAAATTCAGCTTGTTCGATTTCATTGGAAACATATTTCAAAAGAGATTCAGCTTTTTCATAATGATTTTGTGCCTCGTTATAGTCAGTAAGTATCATGAAATGTACAGCTTTATAAAAATGATAATAATAAGCTAAGAAACCATCAGTCGGAGTTTCAAAAGAATCAATTTCATCAAAACTATTTTTTGTGATACTGAATCTATCGGTAAGTGTTTTGAAACGGAAATCTAGCAAAGAGTAGTATAATAATAAATTTCGGTTTTGTAGTTCTGTGTTTTCTTCAGTCTTTAAAATGTTAATATATTCATCAAGTTCTTGTTTTAAGTTTGTTACTTTTGAAAGTTGTTGTTGTAACATTGATTGATACCAGTCATTAAGTAACCTTGTAACCTTTTCATTCCCCTTCACTGGAACGTGCATATAATCCCTTCCTTTTCTGAATAGTCTTACATTAAATGATAACAAGAATAAGATTTAATAAAAATAAAATTTCTATATTTCTCAACATTTGTTTAACAATTTTATTTTCAAGTATATAACTAATCGCATTCGTTCTCCCTGTTAGTAATTTCAAATATTTGGAACAGTAGAATGATTTAACATGATATAATTTTCTTGATGAATATGGAACTAGAAAGGATTTAAGCGATGGGAAAATTTCAAAGTAATTTTCAAGTGGCACAACAAATCGCTACTCAAATGAGGAATGCTTCGGATACAATCCAAAGTGCAACAAGTCGTTCTATAATAAAGGCGACGCGTACAACACTATCTGTTAACTCCAAAGCACAAGAAGCGAATCAACAAGTTTTAGATTTAACAAAACAATTTTCTGCTGCTTTTCAACAAGCGGCTGATAATATTCATTCGGTAGCTAACGAGTTTGAGAGAATGGATAAAGAACTTCAAAATACTTTTCGCTAATGTAATAACCTATATAAAGTAAAACGATAGGAGGAAAAAGATGAGTCAAGATATTGAAAAACAAATTAATCAATTAAATCAAAAATTACGAAGTGTATTTGAAGAACAGAATCGAAATCAATCTGCGATTCAAACACAGGGACAAGCAGAAGAAGATTTTCATGTATGGAAAAATCAAAACCATCGTTTGTTTGACCGTATTTTAGGAACTTGGCATGGAGATAGAGAAATGTCACTGTTTTTTATGGATATGCGTCAAGATGCACAACAAATGGAACGAAAACTCACATTCGAATTGGAAAATCAAAAAGAAACGTTGCTTAAAGAGAAACGAGACCTTAGTGATTTAGAAAACGACCTTTCCTATCAGCAACAACAATTAGCAAGGGGGACCAATGCATGAGTTTAAATATGTATTTGGGAGAAGTACAGAACCAAACTCAAAGCATGAACGCTGTATGTACCGCTACCATTCAAGGCATGGAACAAGCCATTCAGTCGATTGACGCTTTTACAATTGATACTGTTCTACAAGGACAAACATATAGCAGTGCAAAATCATTTTTTGTACAAACCTTTCGTCCTTTAGCACAAGGAATCATTTACTTATGTGAAGAATTAATCCGTCAGAATGATGCCTTTCCAAGTCAATTTCAATCAAAGGTAGCTTCAACTGATGTYATTGAACAAGAAATATTAGAACAAATCCAAGGGATTGACCAAACAAAAGCAGGTATTGAAGGAATTAGTAATGTCCTTCCAGGTATGCAAGCAATGATGGGTATTTTTGATATGATGAAACGGAAACTGCAAGAAAAGTTAGAACATCTACATGAATTTAATTATACTTCTAGTAGTAACTATGATACAGCACTTCAACTAGCTGCTAGTATTGCGACGGGTTTAGCGGAAGTCCAAAACGGAAAAGGTTTTATTCCTGCAAGTGGTACATTTAGTACACAAGGGTTGAATATGGAATGGGCAACGTCTATTCAAGCGATAGAAGAAGAGAGGGCACGTAAAGCGGACAATTCAATTGAAGAAGGGGCAATGTGTGGCAAGCTTCTTCCGAAATCTGACCTCGAAAAAGCTTGGGATAAAGAAAAAAAGGATTTGAATGCCGCATGGACTGGTATTTCTACTGGTTTTGTAGATGGTGCTGAAGATGCATGGGAAGGGTTCGTAGCTTTAGGCGATAAAGAAACCTGGTTGAATATGCGAGATGCGATTATAAACTATGATGAAACTTTTCCTGCAATGTGGAATACTTTTTCAGATTCGTTTATAAATAATTTTTGGAATGGGGATTTGGAAAGCAGAGAACATTATGTAGCTTATGGTGTAGCATCGTTGGGGCTGGGGTTTCTGGGTGATAAAGGTCTTAGTAAAGCAGGACAAGTAGGGAGAATAGCAGCCGTTACAGGCTTTACAAAAGGAAAGTCGTTCATAACTAATTCTGCTACGTATAGAAATGCGTTAAATACATTAAATAATTTTAAGTTGAACACTGGAAACCGCTTTGCTTATGCTGGTGTTGGGGGAAATTCTTTAAAATCCAGCTTTGTTGATACTTAAACTATCGCCTTATCAATATACTAAAAGTACTACGGACGGAGACGTTTTTGTTGGCAAATTATACGGAAAAGATGTACCTCTTAAAGACGTCAGAGTTGATGACATTACGTATACTAAGAGACCTAGAGAAGAATTTGAACAACTTAGGAAAGCTTTTGATAGCAGGATAAGACAAGAGTTTCTTAAATCCTTGGTAAATGACCCTGTTAAGCTTACTGAACTTAAGAAAGCGGGAATAACAGATGGTAATATAGAATTAATGAAAAAAGGAAGACCTCCAGTAGGGTGGCAAGTACATCATAACCTTCCTTTAGACGACGGAGGAACAAACGCATTTGAAAATTTAACTTTAATACAAAATCACCCATATCATAAAGCTATAACTAATACACAACGTACATTAACTAGACACTTACAAGATGGCGATAGTACAGACATAAGTTGGCCTATACCAAAATATAACATCTATCCTAAGGGAGAATAAATAAACTTAGAAAGAGGTTTTTATATGTGGAAAAATCTGGTTTTAGAAATTGGAGATATACTGAAAAGTGTTAACTTTAATTTGAACACACCAGCAACAGATACTGAAGTTCATAGATTAAGAGAACACGTGAAAGAGAAATTTAATGTTGATTTATCGATTGAATTTGAGGAGTTTCTTAAAAACGTAAATGGTTTAGATTTTGGTGGACTAGTTATTTATGGAGTTGATCCTTCTTTACTAGAAACAGAAAGAAACGAACCAATTTGTGGATTTATAGATACGAATGAGATTTGGTATGAAAATGAATTTCAAAAAGAGTATCTTTTCTTTGGAGATTCAAGTATTGCGTGGTTTTGTAAAAACTTATCTGACGGTACTTACTTAGAACTTGATAAACCATCGGGAACAGTGATGAAAACATATAATAATTTCAATACAATGCTAGAAGAAGCATTGAAAACAGCCCTTCTTTAATAAGGAGGATTACATATGAACAATATTACATGGTTTGATGTAAGTGAAAAGAAAATTACGGATGAACAAATTCAGAAATTAGAACAGTATTTGGGTATTAAATTTCCTAACGACTTTATTGAATGTGTGAAACAATATGATGGAGGGTACCCGCATCCAAAAGTATTTGATATACAGGGACAAGATGGAGGTTCATTCAGTTACCTATTAACTTTAGATTCAGAAAGTAGGTACTCCATTCTTCGGGTGTATGAAGGCATAAAAGGCAGATTAGTAGATAAAGTATATCCGTTTGCCACAGACCCGTATGGAAACTTCTTATGCTTTGATTATCGAAATAATCCCGAAGCACCAACGGTTGTATTTTGGGAACATGAGGAAGAAGAAATGGAAAAAGCAGTTTATCCTGTTTGTTCGTCTTTTACAGAACTGCTTGATAGCTTATGCGATTATGACGATGAAGAGTAATTAATTATGAGTAACAAAAGTGAGACTTATGTGAATTACGCATAAGTCTTTTTAATATGTACCAACACAAGTTAAGAGGAAGTTTTTATTGCTTTTATAGTAATTCATATGTACTATATGAAATGTAAAGCACTATTAGTATGAGTGTTAAATGACAGAACAAGGGAAGGGAATTGCAGTTGGAATTATTTAAACAAACAAACTTAGATAAAACGGAACTATTGTTACTATACATTATGAAAGAATTAGAGGCAGATAAAGTACCAGTGAAATTATCATATAACCAGTTACAGGACTATTTAAGGGCTAACCGTAATACAACATCTAAGGCGATAAAAGGACTGAAAGAACATGGTTTACTGTCTGTTACAGTGGGGCAGGGAAAAGCTTCCAACACTTATCAACTTACATTAGAAACAGATGTATAAGGAGAAGGGTGATTATATAATAGTAGAAAAAATATATTGAAAATCTCGCCTGCTAGAATTATACTGTAAAGTATATAGTAGTCGTGTGAACAGGCTAACTGTAATACCCTGCAATTACTTGTAGAATTACTTAATATAACTGTAAAGAAATGATAATAAATAATGATATAACGGAAAAAACCGACTCAAAATCGTGTTCCTTCGGGAGTGTCGGTTCGACCCCGACCATCGGTATAAAAAAGACGAGTAATCGTCTTTTTTATTTGTCTTCGGATTGATTATATCGTACATATTAAGCGCTTCTTACTTCGGTAAGGAGTGCTTTTTTTGCGAATAAACGTAAAAATTCTTGTCCACAATAACTAAAGAAGATATCTTAAGCTATTCGTAGCAACCTCCAGCAAATGTTTTTTGTACGACCGTTCTTGTAAAAGAGGCGGTCTTATTTACGTATTGCTATAAATACAAAGAAAATCTCTTATAGTATCAGTCATTCCGTTATTGGTACTAACTGAACAAAAGTTAACACTACGAGCAGTTCTCACCGTTCGCACCACGCATTAAAACCGTGCATCGTAATCGGCAGTGAGTCCGAGAGTCCGATGAACCAAATCATGCGCATTATGAGGAAACGCACTTTGTATTAAATAAATTTGGAGATGAATTGCTAGATTATTAACGAAATCTGGAGACCTTTCAGAACCAAAATAATGGGTTGTAAAAGTAGGCTTCCATTTTAGGAGGCTTTTTTCATGTACATTGTCAAATCATGTTATTTGAGTGTTAAATTCGTAATGAATTATGAATTTAAGGTATAATATAATTTGGTGAATGAACAAAATTATATTGATTTATATTATGTCAGTAATGCGAATCAATAATGAACTTTTTGTATTTATTTTGAAAAAGTGTTGAATAAACATTGTATTTCATATTAATATTTTTATGTAGATTTAAACGTGAAAGAGAGTGGAACAGTATGGGCCGTAAATGGAATAATATTAAAGAAAAAAAAGCATCAAAAGATGCAAATACAAGCCGCGTATACGCTAAATTTGGACGTGAGATTTATGTAGCGGCAAAACAGGGTGAACCAGATCCAGAATCAAACCAAGCTTTAAAAGTGGTATTAGAGCGTGCAAAGACGTACAGTGTACCAAAAACAATTATTGACCGTGCAATTGAAAAAGCAAAAGGTGGTTCAGAAGAAAACTATGACGAACTTCGTTATGAAGGATTTGGACCAAACGGATCAATGGTAATTGTAGATACACTTACAAATAACGTGAATCGTACTGCAGCAGATGTACGCGCTGCATTTAGTAAAAATAGCGGTAACATGGGTGTGAATGGATCAGTAGCATATATGTTTGATGCGACTGCTGTTATTGGGCTTGAAGGAAAAACAGCAGATGAAGTGCTTGAAATATTAATGGAAGCAGATGTAGACGCGCGTGATATTCTAGAAGAAGAGGAAGCAGTTATCGTTTATGCTGAACCTGATCAGTTCCATTCGGTACAAGCAGCGCTTAAGGATGCTGGTATTACTGAATTTACAGTTGCTGAGCTAACAATGCTTGCACAAAATGATTTAACACTTCCAGAAGATGCACAAGTACAATTTGAAAAAATGATTGATGCATTGGAAGATTTAGAAGATGTTCAACAAGTGTACCACAATGTTGATTTAGGTGAATAATATATAAAAAAGAGACCTTTTGTTATTTATAACAGAAGGTCTCTTTTCTTATATTATGTAAGTAAAAGTGTCTAGTATGATGTGTAATCGGTGAAACTAGGTAAGGTAGTAGGATATATATAGTAAATACATATTGATTACAGGAACGTTTGTTTGGTAATATGTTTATATTGCTCAAATTGTATTATTGTATTAATTTCTTTAGAAATGCTGTAGAAAAATTTTAGGGGGGAACCAGCTAAATCTGAAAATATGCCAGGTGATATAATAGAAGAAGGATGGATATGTGATTTTTAAAGCGATTCATCTGAATATATATATCCATTTTGATTTCCAAATATATAAGTCGCGGCTATGCAAACAAACTCTCTTTGTTTGCACGTGACATGGGGATAAAAAAAGTACTGACCGCTTCTATACATGATCAGATTCTCTCTCCCAACTAAAAAGAAGAGGATTATGTCATTTTTTAAGTTGAATGTATATAGAAGTTTGCTACTTTTTCTGCTAGAATATGTATTTTATAGCTTACAACATTGTAAGGTAAGTGTAAGAGAAATCAATTGGGGATTGCTTTGAGAAACAGTATTCTTAATGTAAAGATTATATGGTTGTAAGGAAAAGAGGTGTGCATAATGAAAGAACGAGTACTATCTAAAGTTAACTATCATCAAAAAGTTTCATTCAATCCAATTACAAAGTTTCTTTATAAAGCTATTATTTTATTATTACTACTTAGTTGTACATTATTATTCATAGGAAATGTAATGATTGAAAGAAGTGATATTAGTAAGCTACATGTACCTGCTAAATTAGAGGTACCAGAATCTCTGGCTCACGCATTTATTGCGACAGAAGATAAAAGGTTTTATCACCATAACGGCTTAGACTATATAGCAATTGTTCGAGCTTCTATTGAAAATATAAAAGCTGGTGGTATTGTACAGGGCGGAAGTACAATTACACAGCAGCTTTCCAAAAATGCTTTTTTATCTAATGAACGTACATTTTCTCGTAAATGGAAAGAAGTTTTTTATACAAAAAAAATTGAGCGAACATTTACTAAAGGTGAGATTTTGAAATTATATGTAAGCAATATTTATTACGGAGAAGGTGCATGGGGGATTGAAAAAGCATCCAAGCTATACTTTGGCAAAACGGTAAATCAATTAACATTAAGTGAGAGTGCAATGATGGCTGCTGTTGTGAAAGCTCCTGCTTATTATTCTCCTGCTCAAAATTATGACAAAGCAGTAGAAAGACGAAATGTTGTTTTGAAATTAATGGAACGAGAAGGATATATTAGTCATGATGAATATGTGCAAGCAATTAGTGAAAAATTAGTAATTCGTCATGACATTTTAACTCAGCATTCATTGCAAAAAGTAGCTCGTGAAAAAGCGGTAAGTTAAAAGTGAAGTTCCATAGGGGAACTTCACTTTTTTTTGAATAAGACTGCCAAAGAAGAGACACAATATTGACACATTTGTTGTGTTTTCGGAAATTATGTGAGCGTGTTCATTGCATGATGTATAAAAGTATTGATATCATGTGTAATGTGTACAACAATGTATACAGAATATGAATTTAAAGAGGAATGTATATGAAATCATCAAATAAAATCATGGCTCTTGGTATTGTTTTTTCTATTGCAGTGTTAATTGTAATTGGAACAGTTGCGTACAGTATCATAAATGACAAAAAAGATAAAGGGAATGAAATGTTTGCTTATTCCACGCAGCAATCTTTAGGTAAGGAAGATGCACCCGTTAAGGTTGTTGAATTTGGGGATTTTAAATGTCCA
Source organism: Bacillus sp. 05T22 (assembly GCF_056396765.1). NCBI lineage: Bacteria > Bacillati > Bacillota > Bacilli > Caryophanales > Bacillaceae > Bacillus > Bacillus sp. 05T22. The sequence goes on along the minus strand of NZ_JBFTMC010000004.1, from coordinate 94,124 downwards.
GCTTGTCGAACTTGGGATACGACAGTATTACCTCGTTTAAAAGAGGAGTATATTAATAAAGGGAAAGTCCAGTTTTATTTCATTAATTTTCCGTTTGTTGGAAAAGATTCTAATTTAGGTGCAGCGGCTGGTGAAGCGATTTATAAACAAGACTCAGAATCTTTCTGGACATTTTATGATGAAATTTATCAAATTCAGAAGAAAGATACTGAAGAATGGATTACAGAAGAACTGCTTCTTAATATAGTGAAGGAAAAACTTCCGAAAGTTAATATAGAACAGTTTAAAAAAGATTTACATAGCAAAGAAACCCAAGACAAAGTACGTAAGGATTACGATCGTGCACAAAAATTAAAAGTACAAGGTGCTCCTTCAGTATATGTAAATGGGAATCTTTCAAATCCTGATTATGATAGTATGAAAAAGGCAATCGATAAAGAATTGAAAAAGTGATGATTATTCATCACTTTTCGACTTTTTTCGATAAAATTCTTGCTTGGGCTTTTATTACATGCTATACTATTTTACATAAGTTATTTCAATATCTTATGTTTTTTCATATTTGCGGGTGTAGTTTAGTGGTAAAACAAGAGCCTTCCAAGCTCTGGTCGAGAGTTCGATTCTCTTCACCCGCTCCAGATATTATTTCATATTCTCATAATAAATTGTGATCAACGCAGTGTTTCGTTTCTAGGATAAACGAGGCATTGCGTTTTTTAATGTTTGGAAATGAAGATTTTATGCGAAAATAGAATTAAGGACTATGATTACGAAGTGGATTGCTAACCATCAGTAGGTGATTACTTGTTTGATGAGGATATGTATTCATCGTAGAAGGAGGCAAAGCATGAATTTTGAGCAATTAAAGCAAGATGTTATAGCGTATAGTAAAACAATTGGAATAGATAAAATAGGCTTTGCGAGTGCCTCACCATTTGAAGAATTAAAACAGCGTTTAATTCAGCAGCAACAATTAAATTATCAGTCTGGTTTTGAAGAACCTGATATTGAAAAAAGAACAAATCCACAGTTACTATTGCCGGGAGCAAAATCAATTATTGCAATTGCATTAGCGTATCCATCARAGTTGAAAAATGCACCGTTAAGTAAACGAGGAGAAAGACGTGGTATTTTTTGCCGGGCATCTTGGGGACAAGATTATCATCTTGTTTTGCGGGATCGCTTGCAAAAATTAGAGGCGTATTTAATTGAGAAGCTTCCTGATATAGAAGTGAAATCAATGGTAGATACGGGAGAATTGAGTGATCGTGCTGTTTCAGAGCGTGCTGGTATTGGATGGAGTGGTAAAAACTGTTCCATTATTACGCCAGAATTTGGCTCTTATGTGTATTTAGGAGAAATGATTACGAATGTACCATTCCCACCGGATCAACCAATAGAAGACCAGTGCGGAAGCTGTACAAAGTGTATTGATATTTGTCCAACTGGTGCACTTGTACAAGGAGGACAATTAGATTCAAAAAAATGTATTGCTTTTTTAACACAAACAAAAGGATTTCTTCCAGAAGAATATCGGGATAAAATTGGAAACCGTATTTACGGATGTGATACGTGCCAAACAGTTTGTCCAAAGAACAGAGGGAAGGATTTTCATAATCATCCAGAAATGGAACCCGATCCAGAGCTTGTGAAACCACTGTTAACGCCATTATTAACGATAAGTAACCGAGATTTCAAAGAAAAATACGGTATTATGTCGGGGTCATGGCGCGGGAAAAAACCATTGCAACGAAATGCAATTTTAGCCCTTGCTCATTTCAAGGAAACCACAGCAACTCCGGATTTAATTAGTGTTATGAAAGATGATCCAAGACCCGTAATTCGTGGGACAGCAGCATGGGCTCTAGGGAAAATTGGTGGTGAAGGTGTAGGAGAAGCGATTGAAAAGGCGATGGAACGTGAAAAGGATGAAGAAGTTCTTCATGAAATGAATCGTGGTCTTGAAATGTTAGCTGAGAAAAAACAGTAGATAATACCTCTTTTTTTCATATTGTGTAATATGGGGGGGAGAGGCCTATGTTGGTAAAGAAACAGCTTGAACAACAGATGCAACAATTTTTAGCGTATATTACAAATAAACGTGTAGGTGTCGATAAGATTCCTGCTGATTTACTACAAGTATTACAGCGAAAAAGAAATTTGTTTCAAAAACGTGATGCTGAAATTGTAAAGGCAACAGCAGACGTATCTTTTATAAGACAATGGAATAGTAAGCAATATCAAGAAGTAGATTATCAAGTTCATTTGAAATATTTAGTTCATCATCATGAATTATTCTACATGGAAGAAGAACAATTAGAACGGCGTGTTTATCTGAAAGATGGGCGTATTGTAGAAGATAAAGATATTACAGTGAAAGAAGAAAAGGTCCAAGGGGAAATGTTAGAGCGTGAGATAACGAAAGGAAAGTATGATTCGTATCAATATAATCGCTTAGAAGCTGTCAAATATGCGGAGCGTTGGTGGGATGATCGAAACCCGGCGTATCGTAATTTTCCTGATAATTGTACGAATTTTATTTCACAGTGTCTGCATATTGGTGAAACACCAATGACTGGGTATCCTAACATTCGTAAAGGATGGTGGCAAAGGGAGAATCAGTGGAGCTGGAGCTGGGCAGTTGCTCATTCATTTTATTGGTATTTATCAGGGGCTACAACAGGACTTCGTGCTAAAGCGGTAGAAAATCCGGAAGACCTTCTACTTGGTGATGTAATTGTTTATGATTTTGAAGATGATGGTAGATGGAATCATACAACAATAGTTGTAGCCAAAGATGCGGACGGCATGCCGCTTGTAAATGCCCATTCTGCTAATAGCCGCAGGCGTTATTGGAATTATGAAGATTCCAGTAAATATACACCACAAATGAAATATAAATTTTTTCATATTATTAATGGGTAGAGATTTTTCACTCAAGTGGTATAATACGTAGTAGACAAAAGATTGAGGTGAATATAACGTGGGAGTACATGTTGTTTTATATCAACCAGAAATTCCAGCAAATACAGGGAACATTGCACGTACTTGTGCAGCCACTGGAACAGAATTACATTTAATTCGACCACTTGGATTTTCAACGGATGATAAAATGTTAAAACGTGCCGGTCTTGACTACTGGCAGCACGTAAAAATTACGTATTATGATTCGATTGAAGAGTTTTATGAAAAAAATAAAGACGGTGAATTCTTCTATTTAACAAAGTATGGTGAAAAAGCACATACAGCGTTTGATTATAGTAAGGTAGAGAAAGATTATTATTTTGTATTTGGAAGAGAAACAAACGGATTGCCAGCAAACGTAATTGAAGAAAACTTCGATCATTGTTTACGTATTCCAATGACTGACAAAGTACGTTCTTTAAATTTATCCAATACAGCAGCGCTTTTAATTTATGAGGCATTCCGCCAACAAAATTATCCAGGTTTAGATTTAGAGATTGTATATTAAAATTTAAATGTAATAGCAAACAAAAAGTGATGGGCTTAGGCCCATCACTTTTTGTTTGTACCTGGTTTATCATTATATCCTGAAGTGAAAATTGCAGTAAGAAATGTAAGTGAGACACCTAAAATTAATAATAATTTCATGTGGGACCTCCTTCTTCATATTTTATTTAAAATAATTTTGATCTGAAGTTTATGTAGATTCTATGGAAGTAAAGAAGATATATCCTGTAAGAATGGAGAACAAGTTCCCCGGTATTTTCATTATACCGAATTTTCTTTTAACTTTGGGATAAAATTTATAATGTTTGTAGAAGATTTCATTTTGATTTAAAGAATGTTTAAGGACATCCTCGCATACCTTTTATAATAATCCGATTGAACAAGGAGATGGGGGAGGAGCTATAATGGATATTCTAAAGAAAATTGAACAGCATCGAGAAGCAGAAGAACGTTTACAATGGGAAGGTACGTTTGCGGAATATTTGGAGCTTGTTAAAGAACGACCATGGGTGGCTCAAACTGCACACTCTCGCATTTACAATATGATTAAAGATGCTGGCATTGAAGAAGTAGAGGGTAGAAAAAAATATAATTTTTTTAGCAATCGGCTATTTGGATTAGAAGAAGCATTAGAGCGCCTTGTAGAAGAATATTTTCATCCGTCTGCGAAACGTTTAGATGTTAGAAAACGGATTTTATTATTAATGGGACCAGTGAGTGGTGGGAAATCAACGTTAGTCACTATGTTAAAACGGGGATTAGAGACATACTCGCGTACAGATCGAGGAGCTATTTTTGCGATAAAAGGTTGTCCGATGCATGAAGATCCTCTTCATTTAATACCACATCATTTACGTGATGACTTTTACGATGAATATAGCGTAAGAATTGAAGGGAATTTGTCACCATTAAATGTGATGCGTTTAGAAAAAGAATATGGTGGAAGAATTGAAGATGTAATTGTAGAACGTATTTTCTTCTCGGAAGATCGCCGGACAGGAATTGGTACATTTAGTCCTTCAGATCCAAAATCACAGGATATTGCAGATTTAACAGGGAGTATTGATTTTTCTACAATTGCAGAATATGGTTCAGAGTCAGATCCACGTGCATACCGTTTTGATGGAGAGTTAAATAAAGCAAACCGTGGTATGATGGAATTTCAAGAGATGTTAAAATGTGATGAGAAATTTTTATGGCATCTATTATCTCTTACACAAGAGGGGAATTTCAAAGCGGGGAGATTTGCACTTATTTCAGCAGATGAATTAATTGTAGCCCATACGAATGAAACAGAGTATCGCTCCTTTATTTCTAACAAGAAGAATGAGGCGTTACATTCAAGGATTATTGTAATGCCGGTTCCATATAATTTACGAGTGAGTGAAGAAGAACATATTTATGAAAAGATGATTCATGAAAGCGATGTTGCCAATGTACACATTGCACCGCACACACTTCGCGTCGCAGCAATGTTCACGATTTTAACACGCTTGAAGGATCCGAAGCGCCCGGATATTGATTTAATTAAAAAGATGCGTTTGTATGACGGAGAAATGGTAGAAGGTTACAATGCAATTGATGTAGAGGAATTGCAGCGTGAATATCAGGATGAAGGTATGAGTGGTATTGATCCGCGTTATGTCATTAACCGTATTTCTTCTACTATTATTAGAAAAGAAGTACCATCGATTAATGCGCTTGATGTGTTACGTTCATTAAAAGATGGGTTAGATCAACATCCATCTATTAGTAATGAAGATCGGGAGCGCTATATGAATTTCATTTCATTAGCACGGAAAGAGTACGATGAAATTGCCAAGAAAGAAGTACAAAAAGCATTCGTGTATTCGTATGAAGAATCAGCTAAGACGCTTATGGATAATTACTTAGATAACGTTGAGGCATATTGCAATAAATCAAAATTACGTGATCCATTAACAGGTGAAGAAATGAGTCCAGATGAAAAGCTGATGCGTTCTATTGAAGAGCAAATTGGTATTTCAGAAAATGCAAAGAAAGCGTTCCGAGAAGAAATTTTAATACGCATTTCTGCTTATGCTCGTAAAGGAAAACGTTTTGATTATAACTCACATGAACGCCTTCGCGAAGCAATCCAGAAAAAATTATTTGCTGATTTGAAAGATATTGTGAAAATTACAACATCCACGAAAACACCAGATGAAAATCAGCTGAAGAAAATTAATGATGTTGTAGCACGCTTAATCGATGAACATGGCTATAATTCTTCATCAGCAAATGAATTGCTTCGCTATGTAGGTAGCTTGTTGAATCGATAGCTTGATAATAAAACGCTGTCTCTAATGAAAGCAGAGGCAGCGTTTTTGTATCTATGTAAATTTAGGCTGAAAAAACGCCATAACCCCTATTCTTTTTAGTTGGGAGCGAGGATTCAGCCAAGCATAGAAGTGGTCAAATCCTTTTCCTGTCCCATGCCAAGTAAGAACAGAAAGAGAAAACGAGTGAATTCACCTTTTCTTCTTCGCGTGAGCGACTTATATGTCGAAATCCTAAAGTGAATTTATATATCTAATTGAAGTAATGGGATTTTACTAGTGAACGCCTCGTTTTATGTATGGACTTGTCCAAACATAATAAATTAAGGTGCAATTTCATGAATTTATTGTCAATTATTTTTACAATACGCATATGATAGAGTAACCAACCATTCATATAGAAAAAGCCAACACAATACAATATGTTGCAGAGTGGAAAAGTGTGCAACAATGAATTGTGTTTCTTTCTTATCAGCTAAAGAAATTTCAATTTAAAGTGAATGTCAAAGTTTTTGTTAAGGAAGTTCGGAGCAATACGTAAAAAAGCTATGGGTGCCTTATGATTATGGAAAAAGTAAGTTCTAATGAACAGATACTTTTTAACGATTCTTGTTGCTACATCATAACCTCAAATTCGTATATTACTGTTTATTAGAGAAAATAAGGAAAATTACAGTAAGGAGGGAAAAAGATGGGCGAAGAAAATCAACCAAATTATACAATTTCACAGGAAAACTGGTCCCTCCATCGCAAAGGACATGACGATCAAAAACGCCATCAAGAAAAGGTGCAAGAGGCAATTAAGAATAACTTACCAGACCTTGTGACAGAAGAAAATATCGTGATGTCTAATGGTAGGGACGTTGTAAAAATACCAATTCGGTCTTTAGATGAATATAAAATTAGATATAACTACGATAAGAATAAACATGTTGGGCAAGGAACTGGTGATAGTAAAGTTGGCGATGTGGTTGCAAGAGATGGGTCAGGTGGTCAAAAGCAAAAAGGACCAGGAAAAGGGCAAGGTGCAGGGGATACAGCTGGAGAAGATTATTATGAAGCAGAAGTATCAATTTTAGAATTAGAGCAAGTATTTTTTAAAGAGCTAGAGCTACCTAATTTAAAGCGGAAAGAAATGGATGAAAATCGTATTGAACATATTGAATTTAATGACATTAGAAAAACAGGATTATGGGGAAATATTGATAAAAAACGGACGATGATATCAGCTTATAAACGAAATGCGATGAATGGAAAGCCCGCTTTTCATCCAATTCGTCAAGAAGATTTGAAGTTCCGAACATGGAATGAAGTGTTGAAGCCAGATTCCAAAGCTGTCGTATTAGCAATGATGGATACGAGTGGATCTATGGGGATTTGGGAAAAGTATATGGCGCGTAGTTTCTTCTTTTGGATGACAAGATTCTTACGTACAAAGTACGAAACGGTAGATATAGAGTTTATTGCGCATCACACAGAAGCGAAGGTCGTGACAGAAGAAGAGTTTTTCTCAAAAGGAGAAAGTGGTGGAACAATCTGTTCCTCTGTTTATAGAAAAGCACTTGAGCTTATAGATGGCAAGTATTCACCGGAACGCTATAATATTTATCCATTTCATTTTTCAGATGGAGATAACTTAACATCAGATAATGCTCGGTGTGTGAAGCTTGTGCAAGAATTGATGAAGGTATGTAATATGTTTGGGTATGGGGAAGTAAATCAGTATAATCGTCACAGTACGCTTATGTCAGCCTATAAAAATATTAAAGATGAGAATTTTAGATATTATATCTTAAAGCAAAAGGCTGATGTATTCCACGCAATGAAGAGCTTCTTTAAAGAAGAATCGGGTGAGAGAATGGCGTGACCCCTTTTTTAAGGGGTTTTTTATTAATAGAATATTCATTCATGTGTAATAAAAGGGAAAAAATTGAAGTAGAAATATTTATATAACTTTACTTTTTATGTAAAATAGTATATTATATAAATATACAATATAACGGTTATTTTCTAGGAGGAGCCTGTCACCATAGGCTCCTCSTGTTCTTTTTTAAGCAGCCTGTCGTACAGGTTTTTCTTTAAAGATTAAATAACTGAAAATTAGGAAAAATAATTTGAAAGAGGTGAGGCATACATATAACAAAGAGAGAGGTAATGATGAAAGGGGGATAAGGCATGACATTGTTGAGTTATCCGCTTGAGACAATTTATTTATATGGATTTATTATTGCTACCGTACTTACTGTTATTTACATCTTTTTTGGAGATATATTTGAATCCATATTTAGCTTCGGAGGTGGATCTACATCTATTGTAACGTTGCTGCTCAGTTTCTTTGCCATGCTCTGTGGTTTTAGTTATATAGGAGAGTATTTATTTACTTGGAATAGTATTGTTATTTTTAGTCTTTCTTTCGGCATATCTTTTATTGGAGTTTTTCTAATGAAAATATTGATTTTAAAACCAATTGCAGAAGCTGAACAAAATACAGTGCAACGTATGGATGAATTTGTTGGATGCAAAGGAGAAGTGATTATTACCATCCCGAAAGAAGGATTTGGAGAAGTATTAGTTTCTTCACAATTTGGAAGTAATGCGATACCAGCTAAGACAATTGGAAAGAAAGATATTTTACAAGGAACCGAGGTCATGATTGAGGAAGTTCAAGATGGTGTTTTGCTTGTACAGAACATCGCTTATTCTTTAAAAAAACCAAAGTTATAAGGGGGAATTTGAATGATTCCATTAATTATCGGTGGTATATTACTTGCAATCTTACTTTTACTTATTTTGGTGTTTATCACAAAATATCGTACAGTTGGTCCTGATGAGGCGCTGATTGTAACAGGGAACTGGCTTGGTGACGGGAAAAACGTTGTCACAACAGATGATGGTAAAAAAATTAAAATTATTCGTGGTGGCGGTACGTTTGTTGTACCAATTATGCAACGAGCAGAACTTCTTAGTTTATTAAACTATAAATTAGAAGTTGGAACACGTGATACGTATACAAAGCAAGGGGTGCCAGTTACGGTAAATGGTGTTTCTATTATTAAAGTAGGTTCAACAATTGAAGAAGTATCTACAGCAGCTGAACAATATTTAGGGAAAGAAACGGAAGAGTTAAAAGTTGAAGCGAAAGAAGTATTAGAAGGCCATTTACGTGCTRTCTTATCTTCAATGACAGTGGAGGATGCTTATAGTAATAGAGAGCAATTTGCACAAAAAGTACATGAAGTTGCTTCGACAGATTTGAAGAAAATGGGGCTTCGTATTGTCTCCTTTACGATTAAAGAAATCATGGATAAAAATGGTTATTTAGATGCTTTAGGTCAACCGCAAATCGCAACAGTGAAACGTGATGCAACAATTGCGAATGCAGAGCGTGAAAAAGAAGCACGTATTGAAAAAGCTCGTGCGGAGAAAGAAGCAAAAGAAGCTGAATATCAACGTGATGCACAAATTGCTGAGGCTGAAAAGCATAAAGAATTAAAAGTACAATCATATAAGAGAGAGCAAGAGCAAGCACGTGCCGATGCGGACCTTTCTTATGAATTACAACAAGCAAAAGCACAACAAGGTGTTACAGAAGAGCAAATGCGCGTTAAAATCATTGAGCGTGAAAAGCAAATTGAATTAGAAGAAAAAGAAATTGCGCGTCGTGAAAAACAATACGACGCGGAAGTAAAGAAGAAAGCAGATGCAGATCGTTATGCAGTTGAACAATCAGCGGAAGCGGAAAAAGTAAAACAAATAAAAAAAGCAGATGCAGATCAATATAAGATTGAAGCAGAGGCAAGAGCACGTGCGGAAGAGGTGCGTGTAGAAGGTTTAGCAAAAGCCGAAATTGAAAAGGCACAAGGGCAAGCAAAAGCAGAAGTTCAAAAAGCGCAAGGTACAGCGGAAGCGGATGTTATTAGGTTAAAAGGTTTAGCAGAAGCGGAAGCGAAGCAAAAAATTGCGGAAGCGTTCGAATTATATGGGCAAGCGGCAATTATGGATATGGTTCTTAAAATGCTTCCAAGCTACGCAAAAGAAATTGCAAGCCCACTTAGTAACATTGATAAGATTACTGTTGTGGATACAGGCGGCGGTGGCAAAAACAGCGGAGCTGGAAAAGTGGCAGGATATGCGACTGATCTAATGGCAACGATGCAAGAAACATTAAAAGCTTCTTCTGGTATTGATTTAAAAGAACTATTAGAAAGTTTTGCTGGAAAAGGTGCTGTGCAGCAGGCGGTGATTGAGAAGCCTGTTGTGCAAGTAGTGGAAGAAAACGAGAAAAGTGAAAAATAACGAAGGAAGGCCTCTAGTATTAGGGGCCTTTTTAGGCTCTAATGCAAAGCGAAAATAGCGCATATATTTCTAGCGGAATTATATTTGATGATATAAGTGCAAACAATTGATGGATGAATTCTTTCTAGTTTGGACAGGTTGATTCTGTAAATCAATTTTTCTTTTTCATACTGATCATGTCCTTTTTTAGATTGATAGTATCAGTATGTCAAGGCTTTATAAATTTCTCGCACCAGAATCTCGCTAGCATCATACATGCCGCACTCATGCCACCTAATGCTTTGGAAAGAAATAATCCCCATATATGATTGGTAAATTCAAATAAAGATTCAGATGAAGAACAAAGAGATAACCCCAGTATAATCAATTTTTGATTGAATCTATCTGCCTATCTGTATATATATTCCGGTGATAGGAGGTGTTAGTAATTGAGTAAATGTAAATGTAGCAATATTTCATTATATCAGTAATTAATTGTAACGTATTCATATAAAAAGACATTATAGGAACAACAAGATCGATTCCTAAAAATAAAGAAATTGAATAATATCAAGGCTAAAGATATCTTTTCTGTTGCATACAATTATGTTATTTCTTTCAATGTGTTAAATTTAATTGAAATAAAGTAAATTTAGATTAATGGAGAAATGATTGTGTGTTAAACTACATTAAAATGTGTTTAATTATAATTCGTTACACAACTTGCTACAGGAACATTAGGAGGATTAGAAAGATGAGGAAATTGAAAGCAAAGATATACAAGTATGGAAAGATTAATATTTTACTAAACAAGCTCATTTCAATGGAGGAAGTATTTTGAATTAATCCTGATATCGAACAATTTCAAAAAGGATTGAAAATAGCGTTAGAGAAACGGAATTAATTTAATATGGGAATTTGAACTTCATATAGCGTTTGAAAAAGCTACTTCTATTCAAGTGAGATTACAAATAGGATGGACTGTTGTGTATAGCGTAACTCAGATGATTTTTATAGTTATATAAACAGAATTGTTAATGTGATATAAAAATTATGTGCAACTCCATTTTTATTTTTAACATTCTTTAAAGATGGTAAGAAGCGAGAAATATCTTAGGAAGGCTATTTATATCAGCATTATTTCGTAAAAGTATAATAAAAATCATGTATTTTTATCCCGCATTAACGGGCAGTAAGATCCCCCACTGATTAAAGTTTCACTTTATTTAGTGTGCTGTTATCGCAGTTTTTATAAGGAACAGAGGAGAGTTAATGTATGAAAAAAAGAATTGTAATCATAGAAGATGAAGATAATATCCGAGAAATATGTAAACGGTACTTGGAAAGAGAAGGATATGAAGTATACACCGCTGTAAACGGAACAGAAGGTTGGAATGCATTTCAGCAATATCAACCAGATTTAATTATTTTAGATTTGATGATGCCGAAAAAGGATGGCTGGGAATTATGTGAGGAAATTCGCCAATACTCTAATGTCCCTATTATTATGTTAACCGCTAGAGGAGAAGAAAGAGATCGGATTTTAGGATTAACAATGGGCGCGGATGATTATGTGACAAAGCCGTTTTCACCTCGTGAATTAGTATTAAGGGTGCAAATTATATTAAGAAGAGGAAATCAAGCAACGATACAAGAGAAAGAACCTGTATCAGAAATGATAGAGTTCCTAGATTTGAAGATTGATCCAACGAAAAGACGTGTATTTGTTTGTGGACATGAAATTGAGTTAACAGTGAAAGAATTTGAGGTGCTTTATCTAATGGCAAAACATCCAAAACAAGTATTTTCACGATCTCAACTTTTGGAACAGATATGGAATTTTGAGTATGAAGGGTGCACAAATGCAGTAACTGTATTAATGAGTCGTCTACGTGAAAAATTGGAGAAGCATACAACAAAGAACCGTTGGATTCATACAGTTTGGGGTATTGGTTATCGTTTTGAGCCAGAGGAAGGAAGTCAAGCATGAAATTACGTAATCAATTGTTATTGATGAATCTATTAAGTACAAGTATCATGTTAATTTTTATTTGGTACAGTGAAAGGCGAATGTTACTTAGACCGGAACAAACAAAATTATTAATAGGAATTGTGATGGTAGCAATGATTCTTTCAACGATTATTTACTGGTTAATGACACGTCCTATTATGAGATCTATTCAAAATTTAATTGCATTAACGAAACAATTTAGTGATAGGCACTTTGAAACGATGTATATAATCGGGAAAGAACCAGAAGAGTTTAAAGAATTAGCGACAGCTTTTCAACAAATGGCTAAAAAATTAGAAGAAAGCTTTACTAAGTTAGAACAAGGAGAAAAAGCACGTACAGAACTAATTGCGAATATTTCCCATGACTTACGAACCCCTATGGCTAGCATACAATTGATGATAGAGGCGTTACAAGATGGTTTAATTGAAGATCCTAATATGAAAATGCAGTATCTAACGACAATCCTAAACGAAATTCAAAGATTAAGTGGATTAATTAATAATTTGTTTGAGCTTTCTAAGTTAGAACTTGGACAAGGAGCCTTTCACCCCAGTTTAACACATGTGGACAGCATTCTATTAGAAGTACTAGATTCCCATGCGATCTTATTGAAGGACAAAAGTATCGATTTGCAATTGCACGTTTCGGATACATTGCCACGACTTTGGATTATGCCATGTAAAATAGTGCGGGTTATTAGTAATTTGTTACATAATGCGATTCGGCATTCCCCTACATTTGGAACAATCGAGTTAATTGTAGAGGGAAATAAACAGAAACAGCAAGTTACATTCACCTTGCGTGATGAAGGGGAAGGGATTTCTTACGATGATCAATTACGTATATTTGAACGTTTTTTCAGAACAGACCCATCAAGAAGTTCACAATCTGGAGGGTCTGGACTTGGACTCGCCATTGCGAAATCACTAGTTGAAATACACAAAGGAGAAATTGGTGTTCAAGATCGTTCAGATGGGAAACAGGGATGTGAATTTTGGTTTACTCTTCCCATTGCATCAGAAAAGAAATAATACGGTTGAAAGACTTTTGTAACATTTATGAGAGAAAAATGAAAGATTTGTTAGCTATGATGAAGTTAATCTTACTAGTAGATGTTCTAACTCATCTAGAAAACTTAGCGACCTATGCATATTTGAAAGCTACGTGCGGTAACAATTAATAAAAGTTAAGTGTATCTCTTTATTTACGCGGACAGTAATACTCCTGCCTAAAAATAAAGAGTGGGGTATTACTGCCTGTGAAATTCTGGTTGGTGAGGACTGATAATCAGTGGGGATGAAGAGTTTGCCACTGATTATCAGTCCTCACCCATGTAATCTTACAAAACTGTCATCTTTATGTAAGGTTATTAGATAGTCCATTTATTATTTCAATGTGATAATAAAGGTATAAGAAATACTAGTAAATTTTTAGATATTATAGGAGAGTGTCAGTGATGATTATAACAACAACTTCAACTATTCAAGGAAAAGAAATTATTGAGTATATCGATATTGTAAACGGTGAAGCAATTATGGGGGCAAATATCGTACGTGATCTATTTGCTTCTGTTCGTGACGTTGTTGGTGGCCGTGCTGGTGCATATGAAAGTAAATTGAAAGAAGCACGTGATATTGCAATGGAAGAAATGAAACAACTTGCGAAGCAAAAAGGTGCAAATGCAATTGTTGGTATTGATGTAGACTACGAGGTCGTTCGTGATGGAATGTTAATGGTTGCTGTAAGTGGTACAGCTGTACGTGTATAAAAAAGTGAAACTTTAATCAGTGGGGGGTCTTCATCCCCTCACTGATTATCATCCCTCACCAATCGGATTTTTACGGGCAGTTCAGCTCTCACCTAACTTCTTTGCTTTTTCCGAAGGGTCTTACTGCCCGTTAATGCGGGATAAAAAGTATAATTGCTAAAGCACCTTGTTAAGAGTGAGGTGCTTTTTCTTTTTTATAAAATTAGAAAGGTGAAACATCTGAAAGGAAATAATATCTTATTTTCTTTCAGTTACTTTAGTGTTTTTTATACCGTTAATATTTCCAATTATAGTATATTCCCTTTTATTTTATCTTTGCACCAGCCAACCTTTTTAGACACTATTTAGAAATGTATTTCATTCCTTCTAGTCTATCTAGTACCCTTCTTTTCTTATAAAGCATCTTACCTACTTCAGCAATTTCCTCAATCGTTTTTCGATTTAAATAAGCACCAAAAACCATACCAGCAATGGGAATCATCTGAAATAGCTTCTTCCAACCGTAATTGTCACGATATACAGTAAACACTTCGCGCCATGATTTAATTTGGGACATACTATTGTCGTGATTGACACGAGCATCAAAATGTTTTAATTCATGAAGAATGGTTTGTTTCCCTACAATATCAGACGAGGAAAATTGTAAGCATTTTACGATAAATAATCTCTCTTGAATATCTTCAGGATTATAACCGTAGCAAATTGCAATTTCTTGCAAAATGTTTAGTGACATGCTTAAAACAGCTGGAATATCAATTGCGAGGGTGAAAATGCCACCAAAACCAGTTGTGGCCCCTTGTGCAGTTGCGACAGATTTTCTATTTTCGATAATTTTATCAACGATTGTATCCATCTCACTTAAAAGGGATTTTTGAACATCTGCTAAAGAAGCTGCGTTTTCAAATTTCTTTATTGTTGTTTGTGGATGAATCAAATATTTACTTCCAGAATTGAGATATTGAATGAGCTCATCTAGTAAAATATTAATTTTTTTATGGATAAACTTTGGAGTTAACTTATCAAGAATAGTAAATGGGATTTTCCCCCACTTTTCAAAGAACCAAAGATCTTCCTGTTCTTTCTCCCATTTTTCAATGATTGCGATTTCCTGTAATAAAAGTTCTTTTGACTCCATTTTTCGCCCTACTTTCTTATAACCGTGTCTTTCTATTTTACTTGGTATTTTATAATAAATAAAATTTAGCGTTTGTATTTATATGGGATGCTGTAAATAAGAAAAAGAGATAAGAGAACCGGCTTGAAGGAAGTATAGAATTAGATAACGTAATACAGCATTTCAGTTGGGATTTCTTGTGTAGGAAGTAGATATACGAGTACAATAAATATGTTAGTTTTACTTAGCTTTTAACATTTGAATAAGCTTAATTGATCTTTGTGAGGTATCCTTTTTTACTGATAAAGAGCTTAATCTATTTGTAGATATCAGTATTTTCTGTAAAAAAGGTTATTTGTAAGGAGAACCTGCTGAAGTAAATGCTTATTTGACTCAATTAAATACGCCGGAATTGTTACATGCTTTTGTATTACATTTTAATTGGGATGATGATTTACAGCCGATGAAAATGGTATTGCAACATGCTAATTGTCAGGAAATAACTGCTATTGAAATGTTTGATTTAGTGGATGGGGATTATTGGCTGAATCAGGGAGATAGTAGTGATGAAGAAAGGGAGTATGTATGGTAAATAATTAGGAAAATAACGTTATTAAACGCATAATCGTTATTTTGTTCATTTTATTCATGAGTTTTATTTTGAATTTTTAAAAATATAATGCGTTTATTGCAGGAGTGATAGAATAGATGAGAAAATAGAGAAGCGTGAAGTAGGGAGTAGATTTTGAATGAAAGCAATGATTGAAGAGATTTATAGTTCATATAAAGGAAGAGTTGAAGAGATTTTCGTTGATGAATCCTCTTACGTATATGAATGGGAAAAATTAATGACGATTCGAAAAAATGACGGAACACTGGAGAAAGTAGCAGTGGGAATTAGTGGTCATATACGATCTGTAAATATAGAGGTTGGTCAGGAAATTGATATGGATACATTGTTACTTAAGTTAGAAGATGATTTATTGATTACTGGCTGCGAATGATAGAAGATGTGTAGAAATTGCTGCACATCTTTTTTTATTAGTGGAAATTCCATTTATTACAAAAGATGCATTGTTTTTTCACAAATCTCACACAAATTTCACACAAATCTTTGGTATTCTCCTAAATGAGTAAGTGAATAGAATTTGATAGAGAAAGGAATTACATATGAAAATGATTCGATTTTCTTTTCTCTTATTTTTTGTATTACTTTGTATCCCATTTCGTATTCATGCTGAAGCAACAATTCAATCACAAATTGATGATACTCCTGCGTACGGAACTGTAAAGCTAAAAAATGGTATGTATAATGAAACGATTGAAATATCAAAACCTATTACGTTGGAAGGAGAGAAAAATACGAAGATTCGTTTTTGTGGTAATAAACCTGTTATTAAGGTGAATGGGGAAAATGTTACTGTTAAACGACTAAAAATAGAGCAGTGTAAGAAAAGAGAGGGAACAGCCGCTGTATATGTTGCAGGAACCGGGCATAATTTCACTGATTTAGAAATTCGTACACAGCAAATTGGGATGAAGTTGGAAGGTACTCAAAATACGAAAATCCAGAATAGCAGTATTCTAGGAGAAGCTAACGGTAATGGAATTGATTTATGGAAGTCCCATTGGAATCAAATTGAAAATGTTCGAATGAAAAATGTAAGGGATGGGATTTATTTAGAGCAAAGTGATAATAATCAAATATTAAGAAATTCCATTAGGCAATCTCGTTATGGTATTCACCTTATGTATTCTGATGGTACGAATGTGAGCAATAATATATCACAATATAATATAACTGGTGCGATGATTATGGGTACGAAAAGAACGACTGTAAAGGGAAATCAATTTATCAATAATAGAAGAAATGTTCATGCGCAAGGATTACTTTTGTACGATTCGATAGAAACGGAAGTTATGCAGAATCAAGTTACTAACAATAGAGTGGGAATGTATGTTGAAAAGGCGAAAGATAATCGAATTATAAAAAACATCGTTACAAATAACTTTATTGGAGTGCAATTAAAAAATGCAAATGAAAATGAAATAGCTGAGAATACCTTTTTAAGTAATATCAATGGATCACAAGCTACGAAAAGCACGAATAATGTAATTCATCGTAATTATTGGGATGGTGCTTTAAAAGTAGATTTAAATCATACAGGTATTAGTGCATTACATTATAAGGCTGATTCTTTTTTTTTAGTTTTAACGCAGGATATTCCTGAATACCAGTTGTTTTTTCATTCGCCTGGGATGCTTGTTTTACAAAATTTAATCAAAATTCCAGATGAATCGATGTTAATTGATTATAAACCAAGTATGAGTATGCAGTTTTCGAAGATAGAAAGAGGTACAGAAAGTCAATTTGAAGCTTGGATTATTAGTGTAAGTATGTTGCTTATGGGGAGTATATTATTCTTTTTAGGGAGGAAATATTGATGAAAATAAAACATGTTGTATTTGTTATGTGTATGTGCCTAGTATTTGCAGTGGTAGGGTGTGGAAAGAAGGGCGCAGAGCCAGTCGCGGTCGATGAAAAAAATGATAAGTGTGATGTTTGTAATATGGCAGTAATGGATAATCAATTCGCAACGGAAGTTATTTTAGAAAATGGTAAAGCGCTAAAATTTGATGACATTGGTTGTATGTATAAATGGATGGACGAACATAAAAATGAAAAAACACAAGAAAAATTTGTTCGAGATTATCATACAAAGGATTGGATTTCATTAGATAAAGCTACTTATGTGTATGATAAAACAATTAAAACGCCAATGGCATACAATGTAATTTCTTTTAAAGAGAAAAAAGATGCTGAAAACTTTGTATCTAAACATGCTGGAAAAGTCTTTTCATATAAAGAGTTAACGGATCATAAATGGGAAATGAATAAAGAAATGATGGGGAAAATGAAGAAGGAACATGGGAAAGAGAATAACTCAGGGCACTCCCATTAATATAAAATAAAATGGAAAGAGGCTTTATAGCCTACAAATAGCTGGATAAAAGACAACCTTAGGCGGTTGTCTTTTTCTATAAAAAGGGTGATGATATGTGGAATATATGCTATTCAGAGTGGCGTAGAACAGTAAGAGAAAAGTCTTCGTATACATTTTTATTACTTTGGATTGTAATACTTTCTTTATTATTTTTGATGGAACGGAATGTACCATCCTTAGCGGGATATACGAACACAATGGGAACAATTTTAAACTTAATTTTATACATTATCCCTTTATTTATGTTAATCGCAGGATCATTTTCAATTGCAAATGAGATGGAAAATGGACAATGGCGGCTTCTGTGTACATATCCTTTAACTACATCCTCATATGTAATAGGAAAGATTGCTGGTCAATTTATAGCGCAAATTATTCTTTTTACACTTAGCTTTGGAAGTAGTGTAATGATTGGATTATTAAGTGGAAGTATGTTTAAAAGTAGCTGGATACTAGCAATTTACTTATTTTCTATTATTCTCATATTCTTTTTTATAGTTTTAGGTATAACAATTGGTGCATTTTCTTTGACAAGGTGGCAAGCGTTAGCAATTTCAATTGCAGTTTGGTTTTTACTCATTATGATGTGGCCTACGGCAGTAATTAGTATTCTTAATCTTGTTCCATATACGATGATAGCGTCGCTTATAAAAGTTTTTGTGTTTTGTAATCCGGCTGAACTGCTAAGAATCATATTTGTTATTCAATTAGGGGGAGGGGCAGTATTTGGACAATCCTATGATCAGCTTGTGATGTTTTTTCAGAGTGGGACAGTAGTTATCATTCTTTTTATGTATAGTGTGATCTATACAGTAATCTTCTTATTATTAGCTGTTTGGCGACTAGAAAGGAGAAGAAACCAATGACGGTATTGCAAATTGATGGAATTTGTAAGCAGTATAAAAAGAAAACGGCATTATTTCCTACTTCGCTATACGGTAGAGATGGAGAATGTATTGTACTATGCGGTGGAAACGGAGCGGGGAAAAGTACGATCCTTAATATATTAGCAGGAATCTCTTCACCTACATCTGGAACAGTAAGGTTACAGGACATAGAATTGCATAAAAATAGAAGGCGATATGTAGCTGAAATTGGTTATATGCCAGATGATTTTCATGCGCAACAATCTATGACTGTACAAGAGTTTCTATCATTCTATGCAGCTTTTCGAAAGGTTGGAAAAGAGAGAGTTCAGGAAGTAATTGCATTACTTGGATTAGAAGAGAAGCAAAGCGAGTGTTTACACAGACTATCAAAAGGAATGAGACAAAGGCTTTTATTTGGACAAGCGTGGCTCGCCAAGCCTAAATTACTACTATTAGATGAACCAACAAATGGTTTAGATCCATATTGGGTAAATGAATTTGTTACATTATTAAAAGATATAAAGAGAAGTGGTACAATCATTGTTTTTTCTACACATATGATGGATGTAGCAGCAGATATTGGAGATGTGATTCTCTTTATGGAAGATGGAAAGGTTACACAAGAAATAAGAGATGATGGAAATACGGAAAACTTGATATTACAATTATTGCAGCTTCATCGTAAGTAATAAAATAGATTTTTTTCATATAATCCAAACAGCTGTTGAAAATGATTCAACAGCTGTTTGGATTATATACCTGTTCTTACTTTTGATAATATAGGCATAGAATATAGTAGGAAAGAAGAGCGATTGCAACGATTATCATTCCTGAAAAAGAATGAGAGGCGAATAGAAATGGGGAAAGAACTGTTTGTGACAATTGAAAGTACTTTTACACTTCAAGGAACATTAACAATTCCTACATATTATTCAGAAACATATCCAGTTATTATGTTGATTGGTGGTACTGGGAAGGAAAATCGTGATGGAAATACAGGTCGTTTACAGTTAAACTTATATAAGGAATTAGCTGATTATTTTACCTCTTTAGGATTTGCAGTGCTTCGTTATGATAAACGTGGTACTCATAAAAGTAAGGGGAATTACTATAAAGCAGGGGTAACAGATTTTATTGATGATGCTGCTTTATGGATTAGATTTTTAAAGGATCATCCGCAAATAGATCCGAAACGCGTTATTATCGCGGGGCATAGTGAGGGAGCTTTGCTTGCACCAGCTGTCTACGTAAGAGAATCAGTTGCGGGATTAATATTACTTGCTGGTGCAGCAGAACCATCTAAATCGCTCTTAGAAAGACAAATAGATAAAGTTGCTAACGAGTTAGAAATAGCGTCAGGATTCAGAGGATGTTTATCTAAAATGTTGAAAATCCCGCGGCGTATGAGAAAGCAAAATGAAGTACTGGTGAAAAAGGTACAACATTCAACAAAAGCTGTTATATGGATAAAAGGTACGAAAGTGAATGCAAAATGGCTAAGAGAACAGTTACAATATAATGTAGTTACATATTTAGAGCAAGTATCATGTCCTGTTTTAGCAATTACGGGAGACAGTGATATACAAGTGCCACCCGAGCATGCTAAACTGATTGCTTCATATGTTAATGGTGAAGCAGAGTGGCATATCATTCCGAACATGAACCATATTTTAAGAAATTATGAACATAAGCATACAATGATTCGATTAATGAAGGAATATAAGGGGCTTATGGATAAATCTATTGAAGAAGAGTTGTTACATGTGATGAAGGGATGGTTAAAAAAACATTATCTTTCATAGGAGCTGTAGTTGTGAGGAAACAAAATTTTTTATTATTTATGTTATTAGGGCTTTTCATTATGATAGTAGCTTGTGAGAAGCAAGAAGAGGTTGAATCTAAACCGGTTCAAGTGAAAAATGAAAAAAAACAAGAGAAGACGCATAAAGAGGAAGAAGAGAACAAAGAGAAAAAGAATATGAATTTAATGGATAAGCAATTATTACTTTCTGCAACACTAGGCGATACAGAAACAGTTATGAAATTAATAAAAGATGGAGCTAACATAAATGTATCAGGGGATAAAGGAGAAACACCTGTAATGGCAGCGACATATCATAATCATGTTGAGACAGTGAAAGCATTGATCGATGCAGGTGCAGACATTGAATTTCCAGATGAAAATAAAGAAAATCCATTCCTTTATGCGAGCAAAGAGGGCTATGTTGATATTGTAAAACTAACAATTGATGCAGGCACGAATATTAGAGAAACGAATCGTCATGGTGGAACAGCACTCATTCCAGCGGCTGAAAGAGGGCATGTGGAAGTTGTAAAAGAGCTAGTAGGTCGCACGGATATCGATGTGAATTATAGGAATGATCTTGGTTGGACGGCATTACTAGAAGCAATTGTTCTTGGAAATGGCAGTGAAAATCATAAACAAATTGTTCAGTTACTCATTGATCATGGGGCAGATGTAAATATGGCAGATCGAAACGGCGTTACGCCACTAGAGCATGCGGAAAATCGAGGTTTTAAAGAAATCGCAAATATGCTAAGGGTAGCAGGAGCAAATGAAATTATCAAGCAACCTACAGAATAATATATATAAATACAAATTGAAAAACCGACATAAAACCCTTCTTTTTAGGTGGGAGAGAGCATCCAGCCATGCATAGAAGCGGTCAGGTCCTTTTCCTGCCCCATGCCAAGTAAAAACAAAGAGAGAAAACAAGTAGCGGTCATCTTTTGTTTTTCGTCGCCGTGACTTATATGTTGAAAAATCAAAATGGATTTATATAGATTGTGAAAAAAGAGATAAGGAGGAAATCTTATCTCTTTTTTGTGTTTAAAACTGATGTTTTTTTGCCATCGGTTCTATACATGTATTTAATATCCAACTTAAGATTCTCCAGACTTTTTGTTGTTTATGTGGCAAATGGTCATTATATATATAGCTGTATTCAATCTGCTGTTTTGCACCACGATTTCGTTTGAACTCTCCAGCCCCAGCGCTACAATGACAAATTAAATTTTTTTCGATAGAATCCATTGTAATAAGGAGGGAAAGAATACGATATAAGCCTTGTTGCTGACCAGAGTTTGTATCATAGCCAAGTATAGGAGTTGTCATAACTCCATCTCTAATAAAGTAAGCAATGACACCATCAATTATCCCCTCTTTTTTTATAACTTTTATCTCAAATAAATGATGCTGAAGTGCATTCCATAAATAAGCTGGTGTAAACATTGGATTATGATCGGAATATTTCTCGATATATAGTTGATTGTATAACTCGGAAATCTGTAAAATATCCTCTTTTGTTAACTCCTCATTCGTAATTATTTCATAATTACTTTTCTTTAATAAACTTTTATCATTTAATAAGTCTTTTCGTGCTTTTCGGTTCATTTTTTTATAGTCTTTTGGATTAAATAAATATATAGAACGAGACATAATTTTATTGTAACCTACAGTAGACAATGCTTGTGTAATTGTAGGGTATAATTCGCTATTTAAAGAACGGAATAAAATTGTATGCTCTGGAAATTTCTCAATAAGTAAATTCGTAATCTGTTCGATTTGTTGTTTATTGATAGAATGGTAAAGATTTGTTGATAGCATCCAATTATTTACTATAATTACTTTATTAATATTCGTTCGTCGTAGCCAGCTTCCGATAAGATGAATTGGGTAGGTTAGTAACTTCTCTAACCACGGTTTTTTTAATTCCCATAACTCTTCTAGCGCATAGGATATGTAATGTGTATAAGGAGAACATACATATGAATTATCAAACTCCTCATGATTAACAGTAACTGGTAATACAAGATCATCAATTTCTAATAGAAAAAGTTGAGTATTAACATTTTCAATAAATGCTGTAATGCCATTTTGTAAGAGTGGTAGGAAGCTGTCTCTTACATATGCTCCATCTCGTTTTGTGGTCCAGTCAATGCTGTGTAGAGAATGAATATCATGTAGCTTAATCATATATTCTCACCATGCTTTATAAGGTTTTCTATTCTTTTTAATTTTTTATCATATAACTGAATATCATAATGTGAAAATAAAAAGTGTGGTACAACACATTTTTTAGTGTCCCATAGTGTATGTAGCTCCTGTATTACGATAGATTTACATGATTTGAAATGTTCAGGTGGTACTTTAAGTTTAATCTCAATTTTGTCTGTGCTGTGCTGAATCACTTTAAATTCTTGAATTTCATTAGATGCAAACATAATTGCTCTTCGGATGAAATCAGGAAAAATAGATATCTCACTCTTATCCAATTCACTTATCCCAATAAATATATCATCACATCGACCATCAATTCGTTCTAAGGCTAAGAAGGGAGAGCCGCAGGCGCATGTTGTTTTTTTCTCAATTAATATGTCATTGAGACGGTAGCGGATTATAGGCTGTGTTTTCCTCATGAAATCAGTAATAATAGGAACGAATATCCCTCTTTCCTGATCTAGGTATTCTTTTTCAATATGAACGAGGTCTTCATTGATATGTAATGTACCATGTTTACATGTTGTAGCAAGAAAGCCTTCTGTACATTGGTAAATTTGGTGTACTGTTTGTTGAAAAATTGTACTGATAAACTCTCCATCAATATCTTCAAGTACTTCTGCTACAGAGATAATTTTTTTGGGACAAATCATAATAAGTCCTTCTTGTTGCCAATGAGCGATTTTTCGCAACATAGAAGGAGGTGCAATTAAAATAGATGGATTTACTTCATTTAGTCGAGCGATATGTTGCTGAAACGAATCTAGTAAATCAAAAAAATGAAATGAGATTCGCTTATTTTTTGTCGCTTCATATAAATTGCTGTTCGCTCGTAGGAAAAAAGCGATAGTGTGTTTATGTAGAATGCTAGAAGGAAGTACTTTACCGATAATAGAACCAGCCCACATCGTTTGTTCTTCCTCAGAAACGAGAAAAACTCCGCGATTTCCACTAGTGCCTGATGATAGCCCAACAGTTATATTGCGAATAGTCGGAGAAAAATTCCGGGTCTTTTCAGCCTCAAATGCCACATGAAAGGCTTCTTTCTTTGAAATAGAAACTGTATTTAATGTATCAAAATTTTCCATCATTACCTCTTTATTAATGAGAGGGAGTGCAGCCAAGTTCCCTTTTTCGATTTCTTTTGAAAAAGGTGTATATAACTGGCGATAGAAAGGAGACATCTCTAGAGTGAACAAAAGTTGTTTTTTTATTTGTTGTTTATGAAATTGTTCCAATTGTTCGCGATTTGAAAATCGTAAGCGATATTTTGTTTTCAAATATTGCTGGAGAATTCGTAATTTATTCATAGTACACCCCTGCTTTAATTTGATTCCATGTGCGTTCGCAATGAGTTGGAAGAATTTCAATTTCAGGTGATATTTGCGATAAATGATGTAATTTTTCAATGTTGAGACGATAAGATTTTGCATCCCCAGTTAAAAGATTGGCGATCTTACTTGGAAATACAAGGTTTTCATACGTTTTACTTAGCCACACTGCATCTGCACAAAGAAAAACAATTTTATTACTATGTAAATGGACGAATACACCAAATTGTCCAATTGCATGTCCCGTTAAATCAACAGCGAGCAATGAACCATCACCAAACACGTCATAAGCCTCTTCAAATTTTCCATATGTAGGAGGTAAGCTTGATGGCGGGATTTGATCAATGAATGTCAGCCGTTGTTCTAAATCAATTGGTAATGTGTCTTTTAAGCAACCTTTTAATAGAGCACCAAATTTACTTCTCTTTTTTATATCTTCATAAGCTTTCGCGAAGGTTAGTATTTTTGCTTTCGGAAAGTCAGGTAGCCCTGCTGTATGGTCACCGTGAAAGTGAGAAAGAATAATATATTTAATTTCTTCTGGCTGGATGCCATCAAGAAGTAGTTGCTGTTTAATAGATTGCTCCTCTGTAAAATGAACAGGGGTAAGTTTAGCGTATACAGAGTAAGGAAATTTTCTTGTTGCTTCTTTAAAGTGCCGAGCATATCCGGTATCAAACAAGATATAACCTAAGCTTGGATGTTGAAGTAACCCCACTGTAGCTGGAAAGCGAATTTGTCTCCAACTTCCCTTGGAATATGCAACTTTTTCAGGGTGTGTACAATATCCTGTATCGTATAGCTTTAAAGATTTGATTTTCATTGTGTTTTCCACCATTCTACAAATTTTGTGATTCCTTCTTC
Source organism: Bacillus sp. 05T22 (assembly GCF_056396765.1). NCBI lineage: Bacteria > Bacillati > Bacillota > Bacilli > Caryophanales > Bacillaceae > Bacillus > Bacillus sp. 05T22. The sequence goes on along the minus strand of NZ_JBFTMC010000004.1, from coordinate 69,095 downwards.
TATGCTGATATTCGGAGCATAGCCTAGTTCTTTTTGAGCTTTATCAATGCTTAAAGTCTGACTTTTTGAAAGTACACTAACCGTATATTTTGTGAGAATAGGTTCTTTTCCAAGTAAAATGGTTTTTGAAATACCTTCTAGTATAGCGGCAATTGTAAAAGCGGTTTTGTAGGAAATCTTTTTATATTGAACCTCTTTACCAAGGCGTTTCATCACATTCTCAATTACTTCATATAAATTTACACGTTCACCATTTGTTATATTATATTTTTGACCTAATGTATGTTTAGGTGAATGCATACAAAGAAGTAAGGCATCTACAACATTATCGATATAGGTAATATCGACGAGTACATCTTCTGTACCGATTCTTGGTAGAGCGCCTTTTTCACATACTTTAATAAGGCGCGGGAGAATGGCGTTATCTCCTGGACCAAATAAAGCACGTGGGCGTATCGTGATAACAGGTAAACCATGATTGAATGCTTGATCAATAGATTGCTCAGCTAAGTACTTTGTTTTCGCATAATGGTTTACAAATGTATCAGGAAGTTTCGCATTTTCTACTACATCTTGTCGTTCATCATAATAGAAATAAATACTCGGTGTTGATACATGGATGAGGCGTTTTATACCAGATTTTTGACTTCCTTCAATAATATGCTTTGTTCCTAATACATTCGCATTGTAAAAATCTTTATATTTGCCCCAAGGAGAAGAAAGGGCACCGCTATGAAAGATATAGTCTTTATCTTTACAAACTTGTAGAACACTATGCCTGTCTTCAAGAGGGCAATAGACAAACTCAATTCCATTTCGCTCTAATAATTTTCCGATTGTCTTATTTCTCCCGGTTGCTGTTACTTCATAACCCATACTCGCTAATCGAAAAGCAAGTTTTTGTCCCAGAAAACCAGTTCCTCCAGTTACTAGCGTTTTCATAAATTTTCACCGTCCCATGATATGTCATATGTTGTTTGCTCCAAAATAGTCCGTCCATGTTTATAGCTTTCATGCCATAATTTATACATGCTATAAAACTGATAAAAAAATGTTTTTCTATCAGAGCGACTATAAATAATATCTGGATAGGAACATAGGACTTTCCACCATCGTTTACGTGTTTGTTTGCTTTTTAAGTAAGGAATTCCGTATAAAAGCATTGCTAATCGAATTGCACATTGGGAGTTGTGCTTAGGAATGCGCATATTGTTCACCTTTTTAGCAAAAAAAGCGGATACTACTTCTTCGTCGAATAAATGTAATCCACTTGTGGTACGTGGATTACATTCAATCGGAATAGCGTCTCCATCTTCTGGAATGATAAAATCAAAGGCGATTTGCCCAGAGAAATTTAGCTCCTTTACGATATGTTCAACAAATTGGTCAATTTTTGGATGGTTAATATGCTCGAAAGCAATAGTAGCACCTAAGCCCGCCGTGAATTCCGTTTTGTAAACAGAGTGAGCTAATACCTTCCCAGATTGTACAATACTGTAGGAGCAATGCTGCGTTCCTTTTATAAACTCTTGAATGATATAATTTTGCTTGTCCATCGTGATGCCTTTTTCAATATCTTCTTTTGTAATAAACGCTACTTTGTCAGAAAAACGAGAGAAAATAGGCTTTAACACAAAAGGAGTGGCGGGTGATGTTTGTTGAATCATTTCCTGTATGATTTGTTCGTTATTTGTTCTATATGTTGCAGGAACTGGCCAACCTAATTTCGTTACGAACTGAATAAATTCCCACTTATTATGAAGTAATGCAAGTTTTTGAAATTCGTCTACAAATATATGACAAAATCGGCTTAATTTCTCTTTATGTTTGGATATATAAAATATTTCTTCACAAGTAGGAATAAGTAAATCTACATCATGACTTTGAATAATTAATTGTAGTGCAGAGATACATTCATCTGTTTTCCATTTTGGAGAAGGAATTTCATAAAAATGATCAGTGCTCGTTGAAACTTTGCTTAATGGATAAGGAATACTATCTGCAATAATGACGGTATGTCCGTTTTTCTTAAGCAGCCTGCATAAATGCAATGCTGCTGGTGCGCGTGCGCCAGTAATTAATACTGTTTTCTTAGTACTCAAGGAGAATGCCTCCGATAGAAAGCCCAGCAGAAGTACCTAGTAATAATATTTTATCTCCGCGTTGCACTTTCTTTTGTTTAATTGCTTCGAAAAGAGCGATCGGAATGGATGCAGAAATCATATTCCCATAGTCTTCAAAAATAGTCATAAAGCGATCCTCATCGACACCTAGCTTTTTACGAATTAGTTTCATAGCTGGTCCACTTGCTTGGTGTGGAACAATTAAATTGATATCATTTAACGAATAACCTGTATGCATAAGTAGTTTTTCGATAAAATCTAACATATATTTAGAGGACAATTTGAAAATAGCTCTGCCATTCATATCGAATAAAAAATCCTCTTTTCGTTCTTCGCTATATTCTCTAGGATGAATCATCGTTCCCCCGCCGCGAATTTCCGATAGATGTGCGCCAGAGCTATACGTTTCCATATGAGAAGCTATAATGGAAGAAGTGTGATCACTTTTGGTTACAACAACGGCCGCTGCGCCATCGCCGAATAAAATGCTACTTTCATTTTGTCCCCAATTTAATCCTACAGAAGAAATTTCAGAAGAAATGATAACCACATTTTTGTATCTCCCGCATTCAATTGCGTAAGAAATTGTATCAAGTGCTGTTACGAAACTTAAGCATGTTGAGTTAATATCAAAACATGGAATACCAGAATGCTGTAGCCCAAGTTGTTCTTGAATAAGTGATGCAGTAGAAGGAATTGCCTGCTGGATTGTTCCGCTTCCACAGATGATACAATCGATATCTTTCCATGTTAAATTCGCATCTGCTACAGCTTTTTTTGCAGCTTCAGCTCCCATATAAGAAGAAGTTTCCTCATCGACAAAGTATCTCGTTTTCACTCCAGCTTTTTTTAAAGTCCAGCCTTCAGGGACTCCTAACATACGATCTATTTCAAAAGAATCTACTTTTCGTTTTGGAACATATACACCAATACCTTTTATTTTAATATACCTTTTCATCCCATATCGCCTCTTAATCTTTTCATAAATTTATAAAATTCTATCATATTATATATTATTATAGAAAAAATATGGAAAAAAGTATTTTTGGGAAATTTAGTATTTTTATAAATTATTTCTATTTAATTTGTGTCGCTGTAAGAAAAGAAATAACTAACTTTATAGTGAGAAATAAATAATTAATGTGGTGAAAATTGTAAAAAAAAACAAAAAAATATTAACATGTGATTAACATCTTGTTAACAAATCATCAAAACTAACTTAATAAATAAGTAATATAGTAAAGGTAACAACGTAACTAGGGTAGAGAACATTTGAGAACACCTGCTTACATATAACAATCTATTTATATTTCTTACATTTACTCTAGTTTATAGGGGTTAAGCGAGAAGAAGGTTGTTCTATGTAGATTGGTGTTTTAAATTTGCCTGCATGCATATTAGAAATACGTAAAAAGCTGAGGGAAATCAATATTTCAGGAACCCTTCCTTTATAAAATAACTAGTAGAGAAGGTGGCTTTTCCTATTATTGCAGGAAGCTTCATTCAAACGTAAGAAGAGGCGGAGATTGCAGGTAAAGCAGGTTAATAAGCCGTTGTGAAGTATGGTTACAAGAACAAAAAAGGAGCGCAAACTGATGATTGAACTAAGAGATGTGTCAAAAGTTTATAAGAATTCAAAGGAAATAGCAGTTGAAAATGTGTCGGTGCAGATTCAAAAAGGTGAATTTTTTGTTCTAGTTGGTCCTTCTGGGTGTGGGAAAAGTACATTATTGCGAATGATTGCAGGTTTAGAAGAAATTACTTCTGGGGCGTTACTTATTAACGAAAATGTTGCAAATGATTTAGAACCGAAAAATCGAAATCTATCAATGGTATTCCAAAATTACGCTTTATATCCACATTTGACGGTGGAAGAAAATATTTTATTTGGATTAAAAATACGGAAAATTCCAAAAGAGGAACGACAAAAACGATTGATAGAAGCAGTAGAAATGGTAGGGCTTACGGAATATACAAAGTCGAAACCAGGTCAATTATCAGGTGGACAAAGACAACGTGTTGCACTGGCGCGAGCAATTGTAAGTCAAGCGCCAATTTGTTTAATGGATGAACCCCTTTCTAACTTGGATGCAAAGTTGCGTGCACAAATGCGCATTGAAATTAGAGAGATCCAGCAGCGACTAGGTATTACGATGATTTATGTGACCCATGATCAAATTGAGGCAATGACAATGGGGGATCGCATTATGGTGTTAAACAAAGGGAGTATACAACAGGTAGGCACACCGCTCGATATATATAACTATCCTGCAAATGAATTTGTTGCAGGCTTTATCGGTTCACCATCCATGAATATTGGTAATGGAATCGTAGATAAAGGTATGGGGGGATTACATGTTGATGGATTACAAATCCCGTTGTCTTCGGGGCATTTACAACAGTTTTCAGAACAAAAGGTGCGCTTAGGAATTCGTCCAGAACACATCGTATTAGCTGAAGATGGCCAAGAAGTTACACTGCAATCTGTAGAAGTATTAGGAAATGAAACAATTTTAAATTTTATAGTAAATGAAAAAACATGGAGTGCAAAAGTAATCGGACAACTTATTTTGAAAAAAGGTGATAAAGCTAAATTGCAATTTCCAGTACAGAAACTATGTTTCTTTCATAACGATACAAATGAAAGGATTCGATTCGTTGCCGAAGAAGAGTTGAAGGCGGTGGCGAAATAATGATTGAGGTAGAAAATTTACCTGTTCAAACAGAAGTTTCAAGAAAAAAGGCATTATGGGGCCGTACGAAAGATTTGCGCACAGGCTTGTTATTCTTGGCGCCTTCCATCATATTATTTACAATTTTTTTGTTTTATCCATTATTTCGTACTATCTATTATAGTTTTTATTTAACAGATGTTCATGGTGAGGCAAATCTTTTCGTAGGACTGGAAAACTATCAATATTTATTGTCTGATCCAACTTTTTATAAAAGTATAAAATCTACTTTACTCTTTGTATTATATACAGTTCCAACTAGTATTTTGTTTGCACTGTTTCTTGCTTTAATTGCAAACGAAAAAATAAAAGGAATAGGCTTGTTTCGAGTTTTATTCTCCTCAACAATGGGAATTTCAGTAGCAGCTAGCGCAGTAATCTGGTTATTTTTATTCCATCCGAGTGTCGGTTTATTCAATAATATACTTGGTTCGATGAATCTTCCTGCAATTGCATGGCTAACAAGTCCAGATTGGGCATTATTTTCTGTATCAGTTACAACAGTTTGGGTAAATACCGGGTTTGCATTTTTAGTTATATTAGGTGGTTTGCAAAATATTGATACGACTCTATACGAGAGTGCATCTATTGATGGTGCTAGCTATTTACATAAACTTCGGCGCGTTACATTACCGATGCTATCTCCTACATTATTTTTTATTATAACAGTTACTTTAATTAGTGCATTTCAAAGCTTTGGACAGATTGATATTTTAACGCACGGTGGACCGAACGATGCAACAAACTTAATTGTGTACTCTATTTATAAAGAAGCTTTTGCGAATCATCAATTTGGTACAGCGAGTGCACAGGCAATGGTATTATTTATTTTCATTTTTCTTGCCACATTACTTCAATTTAAGTTTGCAGAGAGAAAGGTGCATTATAAATGATTACGAATAAGTGGAAACAACATATTCTTTTATACATACTGCTTACCATAAGCGCAGTGATGGTCTTTTTTCCAGTTCTATACGCATTTTTGCTAGGGTTCATGACGCCAGAAGACATTCAAATGAGAAGGGTGTTCCCGACACAATTTACATTCGATAATTTTGTACATATTTTTCAGAAAGTACCGCTGTTTTCTTATTTATACAATAGTCTGATAGTTTCAATAGCAGTGATGATTGGGCAGCTTGTTGTATCAAGTTTAGCTGCTTATGCATTTGTATTTTTAAATTTTAAAGGACGAAATTTTATTTTCTTTCTGTTTATTTCAACGATGCTTATCCCATGGGAAGCAACGATGGTACCGAACTTTTTAACGGTACAACAATTTGGATGGATTAACACATTTACTGGAATGACGGTTCCGTTCTTTGCAACTGCTTTTGGAATCTTTTTATTACGTCAGCATTTTATGACGCTTCCAAATGAGTTAAAAGAAGCTGCCTTTATCGAGGGGATTGGCCATGTGAAGTTTTTATTCCGTGTTGTCATTCCTTATTGTAAAACAAGTTTTATAACACTAGGTGTATATAGCTTTTTAACAACATGGAATATGTATTTATGGCCCCTCCTAGTTACGAATGATGAGAAAATTAGAACCGTACAAATTGGGGTGAAACAACTTCAATCTCAGGAAGTTGCAACAGATTGGGGCAGTGTGATGGCAGGAGTTACAGTTATTGTGATTCCGACTTTAATTTTATTATTTTTAGGTCAGAGGCAGTTGCAACAAGGTTTAACAAAAGGGGCAATTAAATAAATATACATATGAAAAGGTGGGATTGAGATGAGATTTTGGAAAAAAGGTGCTGTTATTATAATGGCAGCAACGATGGCTTTATCAGCTGCAGCTTGTTCAAGTAGTAAAACAGAGGGGAAATCTGAAGCAAAGGAAAAAGTAGCTCCCGCAGAAAAGAATGGAGATAAAACAGTTATTCGCTTTTGGCATGCAATGGGTGGAAAAACGCAAGGTGTGTTGGATGGAATTGTTGCAGATTATAATAAGTCACAAAATAAATATGAGGTGAAAGCTGAATTTCAAGGTTCCTATGAAGAATCTTTAACGAAGTTTAAAAATATAACAGCTTCAAAAGAATCACCAGCTCTCGTTCAATCTAGCGAAATTACAACGAAATATATGATTGATAGTAAAAAGATTACGCCGATTGATAGCTGGATTAAAAAGGATAAATATGATATATCGAAATTAGAAAAAGCGATTACGAATTACTATTCAGTTGATGGGAAAATGTATTCCATGCCATTTAATTCATCTACACCAGTATTAATTTATAATAAAGATGCCTTTACAAAAGCGGGGCTCGATCCGGAAAAAGCACCGAAAACATACGCTGAATTAAAAGAAGCAGCAAAAAAATTAACTGTTAAAGAAGGCGAAAGCGTAAAACAGTACGGTTTTTCAATGTTAAATTACGGATGGTTCTTTGAAGAGCTTTTGGCAACACAAGGTGGGTTATATGTTGATAAAGAAAATGGGCGTAAAGGTGCAGCGAAAAAAGCTGTATTTAACGGAAAAGAAGGACAAAAAGTATTTGGTTTATTAGATGAACTGAATAAAGCTGGTACATTAGGAAAGTATGGGGCGAGTTGGGATGATGTTCGTGCCGCATTCCAATCTGGACAAGTTGCGATGTATTTAGATTCTTCAGCAGGTGTTCGTAATGTGATTGATTCGTCTAAATTTAATGTAGGAGTAGCATATATCCCATATCCAGAAGATGTGAAACAAAACGGAGTTGTTATTGGCGGTGCATCACTATGGATGACGAATATGGTCGCAGAAGAAACACAAAAAGGTGCTTGGGACTTTATGAAATACTTAACAAAAGCAGATGTACAAGCAAAATGGCATACGGAAACAGGTTATTTCTCTATTAACCCAGATGCATATAATGAGCCTTTAGTAAAACAACAATATGAAAAATATCCACAGTTAAAAGTAACGGTAGAACAGTTACAAGCAACAAAACCATCTGTTGCAACACAAGGTGCACTTATTAGTGTATTTCCTGAATCCCGCGATGCAGTTGTAAAAGCGCTAGAAGCAATGTATGATGGAAAAAATAGTAAAGAAGCATTAGATGAAGCAGCAAAAACAACAGATCGGGCAATTAGTATTTCGAACCGTACAAATCAAAAATAAAAGAAAGCCGTATCTGTAAAAAAGATACGGCTTTCCTATCTTTCCTTTGCTTGTTGTCTCATTTCTTACTTTAAGTATAGCGGGTAGCAAGTCTTGTAATTATCGAATTAGGTGACATGAGGATTACGGTGTTGTAAGGGTACAAATTCTCCTTTTTGAAACTTCTTTTGTTAAGGGAAAGTTAAGGAATAGCTTTCATAATAAAGTACATATATAAACGGATGGTAAATGAGCAAGAAAATGATTCATGTTATGACAGGTCTACATAGACAATGATATATAATTATTATAAGTACGTAGGATTTAGAGGGAGCAAGGCAAGGTGAAGTATTCGGATACAAGACTGGAAATCGTTTGGAAGTAAGGATAAGTATGTTGTGCTGCTCTCTTTTGTTATTATGAAAAATGGTAACAGTAATTATTTATCCCGCTATTCGCGGGCTACTAATAATCAGTGATGGATGAAGAAAATCACTACCGATTAAAGTTTCACTTTATATTTGATGAAAGGTGAGAAAGTGGGATGCGCTTATTAGTTGTAGAAGATCATGCACCTTTATTGGAATCAATTACACAAATTTTATGTGATGAGTTTGAAGTTGATACAGCAATGAATGGAGAAGACGGTTTGTTTTTGGCGTTACAAAATATTTATGATGTAATACTTCTTGATGTAATGTTACCGGTGATAGATGGTTTTGAAGTAATTCAAAGAATACGGAATGACAAAATTGAAACACCTGTCTTATTTTTGACTGCTAAAGATTCTTTGGAAGACCGTGTGAAAGGATTAGATTTTGGAGGGGATGATTATTTAATAAAGCCATTTCAAGCTCCCGAGCTGAAAGCGAGAATTCGAGCTTTATTACGAAGAAGTGGTAATTTAACAACAAAGCAAACCATTAACTACCGTGGAATCGAGTTGTTCGGAAAGGACAAGGATATTCAAGTGGATGGAGAAGCAATTAAATTAACATTAAAGCAATATGAACTTTTAGAGTACCTCATTCAAAATAGTGGAAAGATTTTAATGCGTGAACAAATCTTTGATCGCGTTTGGGGATTCGATTCAGATACAACGGTAGCCATTGTTGAAGTGTATGTTCATCATTTACGAAAAAAGTTGGAGCCATTTGGTTATCAAAAAGATATTCAAACCGTTCGCGGGATTGGATATATGTTAAAAGAACAATGAAAAATAAGAGTATGTTTCAAAGAACCCGCATTCGCCTTACAATTTTAAATTCATTAGTGTTTATTATATTAATTGGAGTTCTAGGGAGTATTATCTATGGCTATACATATAATCGTATTTATAGTGGAGTAGATAATTCGCTAGAAATGTTTAAAGCAAAAGAGAAGAAACATTCTAAGTCTAATCCAAAAGGGTCCGTTAAGGATATTCGTATTGGAGATCCGAGGATTACTGTACTGTTATGGCATGGAAAAAAAGTAGCCCTAATAGATAAGAATCCTAAATTTGTTGATCCTGTTTTTGAAGAAAATGCTTTAGCGTTTTTCCCAGAACAATTAGAGGGTTTTCAGGATATTGAAATCAATGGGAAGAGTTTTCGAGCGTTGGCTTTTCAGCGTAATACTGAATTTGGACAAATGACGGTTCAATTTGTACGCGATACAACAGCAGAAAGGGATATGTTGCATACGTTATTACTAATTCTTATAGCGGGATGCAGTATAGGAAGTTTATGCGCAATTGGGATGGGATTTTTCTTAGCTGGAAAAGCTCTTGTACCAATTCGTAATTCTTGGGAAAAGCAACAACAGTTTGTTTCTGATGCATCTCATGAATTAAGAACGCCACTAGCGGTCATTCAATCTAAAACGGATGTACTATTTCAGTCTCCTTCCGCTACGATAGAGGAAAAGGCAATTGATATTTCTACAATTTCAAAGGAGTGTAGAAGGTTATCGAAGCTCGTTGCCAATTTATTATTATTAGCTCGTTCGGATTCAAATCAAATTGAAATGGATAAAAAGAAATTTGCATTAGATGAATTATTAACAGAAGTAGTAGAGCCTTATGCAGAGATTGCTGCGTATCAAGAGAAAAAGATGACATTGGAAATCGAATCTAAAGTATCTTTTATTGGTGATAGAGAACGAATTCATCAAATGGTGGTAATTTTATTAGACAATGCGATGAAATATACTGATGTGGGTGGAACGATTCAAGTAGCATGCATGCAAACCAATAGTTCAATTACGATTCAGGTAAAAGACAATGGAATTGGAATAAAAGAAGAAGAGATTCCAAAGTTATTTGATCGTTTTTATCAAGGAGATAAGGCAAGAACGAAAGCAGAAGGTGCTGGCTTAGGCCTTTCAATTGCCAGCTGGATTGTAGAAAAACATCATGGGAAAATAAAAGTAGAGAGTAAAATGAATGAAGGTACTTGTTTTGAAGTAATTTTACCTAAAAATCAAAGAATATAAAGAAATTAGAGACGATCTTGTTTTTACAAGGTCGTCTTTTTGTTAAGGGAAAGTTAAGAAATATTTTTCATAATAGAGTTTACACAGAATGAGAAGGACAAAAGAGAGAAAAAGTAATCACTTTGTATTCTTTTTGCGGATAGATAGTTATATTCATGAGTGATTTTAATACGAGCCGAATTGAGCGTATCTTTTACGATAATATGGAAAAAATGGAAGGCAGATCGTACGAAAAACATAAAGGAGGAGAAGGAATTTGGAAAAGAAAAAGATAGTGTCATTATTTGTTATTGGCATGATGAGTTTAAGCGTAATGGGAGGGGCGTCTGCTTCTACAACGTCAAAAGGTAAAACTAACTTTTCGCAGTGCAGTAATGAACAACTGAATAACGGAGAAACGCATGTGGCCTATACAGAGGAGAAAGCGCAAAAACTAGGAATTGAAACGGATGGAAAAGAGCAGCTTACGTTAGAAAAGGAGATTCATGAAACAGAAGTTGATCAAGAAGCGACACAGTTAGGAATCTCTACTGAGGGAAAAGATGTAGGAGCTCTTTCAGAAGAAATCTATGAAACAAAAATAAAACAAGAAGCAAAAAAATTAGGAATACCGATCGAAAATACATCCATTGTCGATTTAGTCAATCAAATTAATACAATCAAAATAAATGATGAAGCAGATAAACTCGGTGTTTCAAAAGAAGGAAAAAAAATAGATGAAGTTGCTGAAGAGGTTTATGGAACAAAGGTAAAAGAAGAAGCGGAAAAGCTTGGAATTTCTCAAAAAGGAAAAGGTATAGAAGATTTGGCACAAGAAGTATACGAGGGGAAAATTCAGGCCGAAGCAAAAGAACTTCATATTGATTTATATGGTAAAGATATTTACCAAGTGCTAAGAGAAATAAATGAGCAGAAAGTAATACAAATTGCAGACGATCTTGGCATAGATAGTACAAATACAAATATCGAGCAGTTAACAGAGAAAATAAAAAAGGAACAACCTGAAAAGGGAAAGGAACTTGTCTTTTTACCTATGGTTCAAACAGATGCGGATGCATTTTATTCGTATTTAACGAATTAAAAAGGACGTGAAGATAGAAGAATGATACGAAAGTGGAAGGTGTATATATGTTTGATTGTATTAGGGATATTTATCAGTAGTGTATATATGAAAAGGAGCGGCATAATGCCTGTTACTAAACGTGTAGAAAATGTAAAGAGAATCGTCTCAAACAAATTTGTCCAAAAGGAAAGCGGTAAGAATCAGCTTGTCATTCCAGTTGCGCAAGAAAAAAAGAAAAAGACGCTGGGGAATGCAGATGAAGAAAAAGTATTATTGCAAAATGTACCTTTTATCCAGCAGTTACCAGAGTTAGATAGAGGCTGCGAAGTAACTAGCTTAGCCATGATGTTACAGTACGCAGGTGTTTCTGTAGGTAAGATGACGCTGGCAGATGAAATACAGAAAGTTGCCTTTTCAAATGATGGTGTACGCGGTAATCCACATGAAGGGTTTGTAGGGAATATTTATACTTTTTCTGAATCAGGATATGGTGTGTATCATGAACCGCTTTTTCAGTTAGCAAATAAATACTTGCCAAATCAAGTTGTTGATTTAACAGGTGAAAATATAAATGAAATTTATAAAACTGTAAAAGAGGGCAAGCCAGTTGTTATGATTACAAATGCAACATATGCTCCTTTGGATGAAAATGAATTTGATACATGGGAAACAGATGCAGGTAATGTCTCTATTACGTACAATGAACATTGTATTCTTCTTATTGGTTATGATAAGGAGTTAGTTTATATTCATGATCCGCTTAGTGATACTGCAAGTGTAAGTGTTCCACGCGAAAGCTTTGAACAGGCATGGGTACAGATGGGAAGTCAAGCTATTAGTTATGTGCAAAATTCAAAGTGAATGGGACAGAAATGGGGTTAAGAAGAGAAAGTGATGATTATATTTAACAAAAACAAGAGGAACTCAGCATAATTTCTTATACTGAATTTCTCTTGTTTTTGTTTCGTTATACATCGGGAGATAGGAGAGAAAAACAATGATGAATATTTCTCGTTTTATTATTAATTTATTTAACTATTTGCGAACAGTAATATTCTCATCTCAAGATTCAGTAAAAATAAAGAAAAATAGGTGGGAGATAAAATCCTCGTAAAATTCCGTTTGCTGAGGCATGATTAAAGTTCAGTGTTGTATTCATAAAAAAGAATAAGTAAGATAGATTTCGCGTGTAGTAAAGAGGAAATAAGGGAGACAATAAAGGGATGAGAAAAAGAAAAAAATTGTTAAGTTTATGGAAAACGATTACGTTGCTGGTGTGTACTGTTATTTTACTTTCTTTACTTGTAACAGATATATTAATTAGTCATAATGTCGAACGTACGACGGAAGAAAGTCAAGCTGAAAAAGCAAAAACAATCGCGCGTATTGTAGCAAATTCACCACTTGTAATAGATGCTTTAGCAGGAAGAAAAGATATATCTGAAATTCAAACGTATACAAATCGGTTGTTAAAAAATACAGATGTTCAATTTATCGTGGTCATGGATATGAATGGCATTCGCAAATCTCACCCAAATCCTCAAAAAATCGGCCATCACTTTGTAGGGGGAGATGAAGGGATAGCCTTAAAAGGAAAAGAACATGTATCAATGGCAGAAGGAACATTGGGAATCTCTATGCGAGTGTTTGTACCTGTTTTTTCTGAAACGAGAGAACAAATGGGGGTTGTTGCTGTCGGAATTTCAGCTGATAATGTGCATGAGAGGATAAAAGAGAGTAGATACATTATTTATATCGGTATCGGTGTTGGAATCTTAGTTGGAATTATAGGTGCTATTTTATTAGCTAGACATATTAAGAAAATTTTATTTGATCTTGAACCTAGCGAAATCGCAAAAATTTTAGAAGAACGGAATACGATGTTACAATCTGTTAAAGAAGGAATTATTGCTGTCGATAAAGATGCGAGAGTTACTTTAATTAATAACGAAGCGAAACGGTTATTTAAGAAAAGTGGTCTCGAAGAAGATTTTATTGGTAAAGATGTTGAGAAGTATATGCCCAACTCATGTATAAAAGAAGTGTTACAAACGGGGAAAGCACAATTGTATGAGGAACAAAATCTTTATGGAATTACCATTGTTACAAACAGAGTTCCTTTATATGTTAAAGGAGAAATTGTTGGTGCTATTGCAACATTTCGTGATAAAACAGAGATTAGGCAATTAGCAGAACAATTAACGGATATTCAACTTTATGCAGAAGCGCTCAGGGCACAATCTCATGAGTTTATGAATAAGATGCATGTTGTATTAGGGCTTACACATATGAAGCATTATGAACAATTAGAGACCTATATTAGTAACATGGTCTCGGAGCATCAATATGAAATTGGTGGTGTGATGCGAAAAATAAAAAATCCTGTATTTGCAGGATTTATGCTTGGTAAACTTAGTTACGCAAGGGAAAAGAGTATACAACTCATTGTAAGCGAAAATTCTTACTTACCAGAGCCATATGATGAAAGTATTATTCATGAACTCATTACAATTGTAGGAAATTTAATTGATAATGCATTAGATGCGGTGATAAATTGTCAATATAAGCGAGTAGATATTTCTATTCAATATCAGGATAAGATGATTATCACAGTCAAAGATACAGGAGTTGGAATCCGGCAAGAAGAAATTGACAAATTATTTGTCAAAGGGTATTCCTCAAAAGGAGAAAATCGAGGATATGGTTTATATCTTGTAAAGGATAGTTTAAAGCGAATAAATGGGGATATACAGGTAGAGTCTTTGTTAGGGAAGGGAACGACTATAACCATTGAAATACCATACAAAAGTAGGGATGAGATAGGGACATGATCAAAGTTTTGATTGTAGAAGATGATCCAATGGTAGCGATGTTAAATAAGCATTATTTAGAGCAAGTAGGAGGGTTTGAACTTGTTCATATAGCTAATTCTGTGAAAGAAGCAGTAGAGATATTAAAGGAATCGTCTATAGATTTCATATTGCTTGATATTTTTATGCCTGTAGATACAGGATTTGAATTGCTACTGCATATTCGGAATCAAGAAAAAGAAATTGATGTTATCATGATTTCAGCTGTGCATGATATGGGAAGTATTAAAAAAGCACTTCAATATGGGGTTGTTGATTATTTGATTAAACCATTTACATTTGAAAGGTTTAAGGAAGCATTAACCGCATATCGAGAAAAATTTATCTTTATGAAAGAACAGCAAAAAATTAGCCAGTCTGAATTAGATACGTTGATTTTACAAAAAGAAAAAGTAGAAACTCATGTGAATAAAGAGCTGCCAAAAGGGCTAACAAGACAAACATTACAGTTAATTTGGAAGCAAATAGAATCACTTCATGGACAAGCATTTACAACAGATGAAATGGCTCAATTAGTTGGAATTTCAAGGGTGTCTATTCGAAAGTATGTAATGTTTTTAACTGAAATTGGAGTTTTAGAAAATAAAATGGTTTATCAACATGTGGGAAGACCAGTAAGTAAATTAAAGTGCATCGATGAAAACAAAATACGTTTGTATGTATAAGCGGCTTATATAAGCTGCTTATACTTTTTTTAATTACAAAACTACTTACAAAACTTACAAAAACTATTTTTACTATTGAAAGCGTTTTAATATTGTAGATAAGAATATAAGGGGGTGCCTATATGGGGATTCAAAAAAAGGTGGAAGCGGTATCATCCGTGGAAGCAGCAGAGGTGGAACAAAAATCTTTTGTTTCAAAAATCATGAATATTAAAATTGGTGTTATACCTTTACCGTTATATATCGTATTAGCAGCTATTATTTATGGAGCATCTGTATATAACAAGTTACCTGCTGATATGATTGGTGGATTTGCAGTCATTATGATCATGGGGATTTTCTTAGGTGATATTGGGATGAGGATTCCGATTTTAAAAAATATTGGTGGACCAGCAATTCTTTCATTATTTATTCCATCTTTACTAGTGTTTTTTAATTGGATGAATCCAGCTTCAATGGAAGCAGCGACGATGCTAATGAAAAAATCGAACTTTTTATATTTATATATTTCTTGTTTAGTAGTCGGAAGTGTTTTAGGAATGAACCGTAAAGTGTTAGTACAAGGGTTTGTTCGCATGTTTATTCCATTAGTTGTAGGAACACTCGCTTCTATTGCAGTTGGATTATTAGTTGGATCATTATTTGGATTTGAAATGAAGCGAACGTTCTTCTTTATCATTGTACCAATTGTAAGCGGTGGTATCGGAGAAGGTATTTTACCACTTTCCTTAGCTTACAGTGACATTTTAAATCAATCATCAGCAACATTTGTATCTCAGCTTGTTCCAGCAGCGGTTATCGGAAATATGTTTGCGATTGTAAGCGCTGGATACATGAAGCGCTTAGGTGAGAAAAAACCAGAGCTTAGCGGTAATGGTGCATTGGTAAAAACAGGTGATCAAGATGAATTATTAAAAGAACAAAATACAGAAAAACCAATTGACTTCTCATTAATGGGAGCAGGTTTATTAATTGCATGTACGTTCTTTATTTTCGGTGGATTTGCTTCTAAATTTATTGGTATTCCAGGGGCAATCATTATGATCTTTTCAGCAGCACTTGTAAAATACTTTAAATTAATGCCAGCAAAAATGGAGCAAGGTGCATATCACTTATATAAATTTATTTCGACAAGCTTAACGTGGCCATTAATGGTTGGTTTAGGATTGTTATATATTCCATTAAAAGATGTAGCAGCTGTTCTTTCAGTTGGATATGTTGTGGTGTGTGCATCAGTAGTATTAACAATGATCACGACTGGTTTCCTTGTTGGGAAAGTCATGAAAATGTACCCAGTTGAATCTGCGATTGTAACAGGATGCCATAGCGGATTAGGAGGAACTGGAGACGTTGCGATTTTATCAGCTTCAAATCGTATGGAATTAATGCCATTTGCGCAAATTTCAACGCGTTTGGGCGGTGCTGCAATGGTCGTAACAGCAACAATTTTATTAAAAATGTTTTCGTAAATTATTATCATACAAGCTAGCTATGTAAAAACGTAGCTAGCTTGTCAAATTAGGAGGAGCTTATTTATATGTTAGAAAGTCAAATTAATGAACGTTCATTATTACTTCATAAAGAATTGGTAGGGAAAATTGAAATTACAAGTAAAGTAGAAGTGAATTCAGCAGATGATTTAAGTTTGACATATACACCAGGAGTGGCTGAGTCTTGTAAAGCGATCGCTGCAGATGAAGAAACAGCTTATGACTATACAGCGCGCGGTAATATGGTTGCAGTTGTTTCAGATGGAACAGCAGTACTTGGATTAGGTGATATTGGCCCGAAAGCAGCTATGCCTGTTATGGAAGGAAAAAGTATTTTATTTAAAAAGTTTGCGAATGTAGATGCATTTCCGCTTTGTCTTGGAACGACTGATGTAGATGAAATCGTAACCATTGTTAAAAATTTAGAACCTACATTTGCAGGTATTAATTTAGAAGATATTGCAGCGCCGCGCTGTTTTGAAATTGAAAAGCGCTTAAAAGAAGAAACAAATATTCCGGTGTTCCATGATGACCAACACGGAACAGCAATTGTTGTTTTAGCTGCGATTATTAATGCGTTAAAAGTTGTAAATAAACAGATGGATGCAGTGAAAATTGTCATTAATGGTGCTGGTTCGGCAGGGATAGCAATTGCTAAATTACTGTTACAAGCTGGAGCGCAGCATATTACATTAGTAAGTTTAGAAGGAATTGTTTGTGAGGATGAATCATGGATGAATCCGGCACAAATAGAGATTGCAAAGAAAACAAATCGCGAATATGTACGTGGAACATTAAAAGAAGCGATTCATGAAGCAGACATTTTTATCGGTGTATCTGCTCCTAATGTGTTAACAACAGAACTTGTACAGACAATGAGTGAAAAACCAATTGTGTTTGCAATGGCGAATCCAATCCCAGAAATATACCCAGAGGATGCACTAAAGGCTGGTGCTGCTGTAGTTGGAACAGGGCGTTCTGATTATCCAAACCAAGTAAATAATGTGCTAGCATTTCCTGGTATATTCCGTGGGGCATTAGATGTACGTGCAACAGATGTTACAGAGGAAATGAAATTAGCTGCAGCATATGGGATCGCTAACATCATTACTGATGAAGAACGTAATGAAAACTATGTAATTCCGAATCCGCTAGATAAAAGAGTTGTCCCAAGTGTTGCAGCTGCAGTAGCAAAAGCAGCAATTGAATCAGGAGTAGCGCAAATTACAAAAATGCCAAGTTATTCGAAATAATAATAAAAAAGCAGTGCCATCTTCTTAGAAGGGCGCTGCTTTTTTAGTGAGATAAGAGATCTAAACAATAAAGAAATCGTACTCCCGCTTATTGTTTTATATTATTAGTAATAAATATTTCGCTCTGCATTATTTATTCAACTCCATTGCAACTTGCTTTCCATTTACGAAAACCTCTACCATTGCCACTACAACATCCATCACTTTTTTCATCTCTCATCTCTCCTTGTTTGTTGTTGCATTTCTTATTTTTAGTATAAGAGAGAGAGGGAGATACAACTATCGAAGTAGATGACATAAGAATTACATTGTTGTAAGGAAGAAATTAAGCTTTGTCACTTTCTTCTACATGAATAACGATTTGTTCATAATATTTCTCGTCAATATACGCATTTAATACCCATAATCCAGGAGAAGGCAGTGACATAAGAAGAGGTAATTCTTTTATACTTGAATGAATGGGAGTAGGAGTGGTCCAAGTTTGTTCGGAAGTTTCATCTTGAAAGAGTACGGGAGTGGGTGCTGTAGATCCTTGTTTTAAAGCAATAATAGATAATTTTCCAGATGGCATTTGCGGATCGAGGAAGAACCACATCTGTTTATTTTTCTCATTGGCAATGAAAGGACTATCCGCAACTGCAATCTTTCCTTCAATGCCTTTTAACGGCATCTTTCCTTCTACAAAGGATGGACTTTCTTGCCAGTAAACATCTTTTAAGACGCTAAGGTGAAAAAAGGTAGGTGCATTATTTTGAGGTTTAGAGATTTCGGTTATTTCTTTTATCGGTTCCTTGGAATTTTGCCCTAGTGAGGTACAGCCAGTGATGATACAGGAGAAAAGTAGCACGGTTCCAATTTTTTTCATCTTGCCACACTCCTATTTTTCATAGTTAGTGTAATTGTATTTGCTAGAAGACAGGACAATTCCTTTTAATTCATAAAAAGAGGTCATAAGTTTAGTATGACCTCTTTTGACATTTTGTACTATAAGAAATCATTAGAAGGTTTTTAAACGAAGGACATTGGGAAAAGCATATTCATAAGATGCGAGTTGTTTATCGAAAAAAGAGGGATGCTCTTGTCTCAGCGATAGAAAGGTACTTTTCTAATAAGGTGGAAGTGATAGGAGAAGATTCTGGCCTACATATCTTATTAAAGGTTCGAAATGGAATGTTCGAAGAAGAATTAATAAAGAGGGCATCTGATAAGGATATAAAAATATATCCGGTTTCTACGTACTATGAAGAAGGAAGCGCCCCAAAAAATACAGTTTTACTTGGGGGTGCTATTTTATCAGAGGCAGAGATTGAAGAGGCAATTCAATTGTTATATAAAGCATGGTTTTTATCGTAAAAAATAATAAAAAAATCCTCATATACGTGAGGATTTTTTATTATTTTTCTTCATCTAAGAATAAAACCATATGCTCTTCATCCCAGTACTGACCGTTATATTTTAAAGAACGCTCTTGTACACCGAAGGTTTTAAATCCTAATGATTCGTAAAGCTTTTTGGCACCATCGTTTCCGACAACAACATCAAGCATAATTTGTTCTATTTCTAGTGTTTTGGCAAGTTCAATACACTCTTTAATAAGTGCTTTTCCAGCTCCAAGTCCGCGCGCTTTTGGAGATACATATACGGAACCAATTTTCGCTTTGTGCTCTTGTTTTACGTATGGTTTCGTTTCCAGGGTTGCAACTCCGATTAATTTTCCGTCTTTAAATGCACCTAGTGTATAGTTTTCATCCTGTGCTAATTTTTGTGCTTTATACTCAATCGGACATTCTTTATTAATAATATCTTCATAAGAAGAACTAAAAGCCTCAGGATTTTGTTTTAATCCTTCTACACGAAGTTCTAAGTAAATTTCTGCCTCTTGCTTTGTTAATACATGGATTTCCAATTATATCACCCTCCGAATCTTTCACAGTTGTATTTCCATTTTATATTGAAATAAGAATAATTTCAAAAGGTCAGCTTGTACCATTAGCATTTTAATGGGTTTACTAATAATTTGCGAATACATATTAGCTATTAACATAATATCACCAGCAGTTTTGAAGTAAGAATACTACTGGTGATTTAACGTATAGATTATTCAATTGGTAATTTAATAATAAATTCGGTGCCCATTCCTAATTCACTTTTTACTTGAATGGAG
The DNA here is from genome assembly GCF_056396765.1 of Bacillus sp. 05T22. Taxonomy (NCBI): domain Bacteria; kingdom Bacillati; phylum Bacillota; class Bacilli; order Caryophanales; family Bacillaceae; genus Bacillus; species Bacillus sp. 05T22. The sequence continues at coordinate 49,166 of NZ_JBFTMC010000004.1, read as the reverse complement.
YCGCTGTGTAACTCAACAATTTCTTTTGCAACAGCTAGGCCGATTCCTTTACCACCYGTAGCTCGAGTTCTTGATTTATCAACTCGATAAAAACGATCAAAAATATGCGGAATATCTTCTCGTGGAATACCTTCTCCTTCATCTTGCACACTTATAGAAAAAGTATTCCCATTTTGCGATGCTTGTACAGTAATAACTGACTGTTCATAAGAATGCTGATAGGYGTTGTGTAATAAATTTAGCATCACTTGTTCCATTCGGCGTTCATCCATACAGACATTAGGGTTATCTGTGCAGTGAAATTTAATTTTTATTTGCTTTTTAGCAAGTGCTGGTTTGGTTTTTTCAATCATGCGTTCTAGAAAAGGCTGTAAAGGAATCTTTTGTTTTTTTATAATAAATTGATGTTGTTCTAGCTGAACAAGATCGAATAAATCTTGAACGAGTTCTGTTACACTATCTGTCTCATCTTCAATAATTTGTAAATATTCTTCACGCTCTTCTTTAGAGAGAGAATCTCTTTTAGCCACTTTTGCATAACCTTTCATATACGTGAGAGGTGTGAGCAGTTCGTGGGCTACACTTGCAAGAAATTCATTTCGTTCTTTTTTCATGTAGGCTAATTCACTAGATAATTCTTCAATGGTTTTGGCCAAACTACCGAGTTCATCATTGCGTTTAATTCCTAATTTAATCGGTTTATTTAGCTTTGACATTTTTTCTGTTGCACGTTTCATTTTTATAAGAGGATCGGTAATGACACGAGAAAAGATAAATACAGAAATTGTTGTTAAAACAAGAGTTAATATACCGATAATAATAAATTGATGTGCTAAGCGAAGAATCATTTTTTCTAAAAATGCGGTATCTAAAAACATATGTACATATCCAGTAATTTGTTTATGAATGATAATTGGCGTTGCTGTTGAAATAAATTTCGATGTTTTCCAATTTTTCTCAACCAAAGTTCCATCTATTGAAGTGCAATGTATTTTGTAAGCAAGTTGCTTTTTCATTTCTGGTGTTATCGGATCAGAAGAAGAAAGGATTTGCCCATTGGTGTCTGTTATGACTAACTTTGTATCTGAATTAGAATGTGATTCCATTGCTGCAGCATGTTCAAAAGCTCGTGGACCATAACGTTTTGAAATAAAATTACTATAGCGCTTCCCTTTTTCTAAAAGAGCGGCTTTTTCTTCCTCGATACGCATGTTCGACAAACTTGTATAAAAAGATACAAAAGCAATTGTTTCAATACATAGAGCTAATATTAAAAAGTATGTACCGATCTTGAGGGAAAGTTTATTCATTTTTACCACACCTTTATTTCACATTAATAGCTAGAGGGAGGTATCTCACCACTTATCAAATTTTTATCCCCCTATTCTCGGACGGTAAGCCCCCTACCTTAAAGTACAGCGAATAGGGGGATAAAAAATGTTTGCTAATCAAAGTTTCACTATACTATTTGTTTTTATTCACTTTTCCACTTGTATCCCACTTTATAGATGGTTTCTAAGTATTTTTCAACAGGAAAGTCTTTTTTTCGTAATTTATCACGGATATTGCGGATATGTGAGTCGACAGTACGATATTCAATATCCGTTTGATATCCCCATATTTTTTCAATTAAATCATCACGGCTATATGCTCGGTTCGTATTTTGTAAAAACAGTCCTAGTAATGAAAATTCGATAGGTGTAAGGGGGATTTTCTCGTTGTAAACAGTGACAGTATGTTTGGTTTTATCCCATTCAATACCATTGAAGCTTATAAAACCATCCTTTTTTGTTCGGCGCAGTATAGCTTCAATTCGTGCAACTAGTACTTGTTCGTCAAAAGGTTTTGTAATATAATCATCGGCTCCCATTGTAAGTCCTTTTACCATATCGTAGTTTTGATTACGAGCTGTTAACATTATGATTGGAACATTGCTGATTTGACGGATTTGATAACATGTATCCCATCCATCCATATTGGGCATCATCACATCTAATAAAATGATATCGAAGTTCTTTTGTTGAATTAGTTCAAGAGCTTCTATACCTGAATTGGCTTTCATACAAAAATAACCACGTGGGCTCAAAAATAAATCTAACAATCGTAACATGCGTTCTTCATCGTCTACTAATAAGATTTTAATCATAGTCTTGTGCACCTCAAAACATTCATTCTACTTTGTATAGTTTACATGAAAATAATAAAAAACTCTGTTTACGTGATTGAATTGTAGTGTATTTTTTCTACTAAGGCAATTGACATAAAAAATGCACTACTTTTGCACAACTCTTTTTTATAATAGAAAGCGTAGCGACACAAAATACCCTATGTTGCGACATAACGTCATGTCATTTTATTTATAAAATGACAATTCCATTCTATTGTGTATGTGAGATAGTGAGAAATTTCGTATTCACCTCGCATCGGATAAGGAAAATCTCCTATCTCACACTTTTTTTATTGTTATAAAGGGGACTATACACGTGAGTAAAAAAGAAGAACGTTTACAAAAAGATAAACAAGAGCGCAATGCTATTGTGATGTGTATTGCCGTATCTATGCTAATCATTGTGACATGTACTAATAAATTTTTCGGAATTCTATAATAAATGTAAAAGCTCATTGTTTTATTTTGAGAAACAATAAGCTTTTTTATTTGTACGTAAAAATCCCCTGTATGCTATGTACAGGGGATTTTTGTATAGGAAGGAACCAAAAAATGACGGAAGCTTTATACAATAAACCAAGGAAGAATTGCTAATCCTGAAGTGACGATTATTGTACCACAAATGAACAAAATAAGATGTTTGTGCTGTTTCATATCTGTTATTCCTCCAATTACTGATTTCATTCTATTACTTCTATTATTTTTTCATCTCTCATGTCTTTTGGCTGTGATTTCGTACTTTTAGTATAGCGAAGAGGAGGGAATAGAACCATTCAATAAGATGACGGGAACATTACATTGTTGTAAGAAAAAAGCACCTTTATCACAAAAGGTACTTTTGTGAAAAGTTATATAAATATATTTTGGTTTTTCAACATATAAGTCACGATTATAAAGAACAAAAGGTGATTTTCTCTCTTTGCTTTTACTTGGCATGGGCGGATGCCCTCTTCCATCTAAAAAGACAGGTTTTATGTCGGTTTTTCAATTTGTATTTATATATGTTGTATGATTAGTTATTCAAAAATAAAACCATATGTTCCTCATCCCAATACTGTCCATTGTGTTTTAAAGAACGTTCTTGTACACCATATGTTTGAAAGCCAAGTGACTCGTATAATTTTTTTGCAGCTACATTTCCAACGACAACATCAAGCATGAGTTGTTCTACATGTAATTTATGAGCATTTTCAATAATGGCTTTTATTAATGCACGTCCAGCCCCAAGACCGCGAGCTTTTGGAGAGACGTAAACAGAGCCGATTTTTGCTTTATGTTCTTGTTTAATAAATGGTTTTGTTTCTAAAGTCGCGAGTCCAATCAAATCGTTATCTTTAAAGACACCAAGGGTATATTTATCAGGATTAGATAAACGTTTTGCCATTGCAGCAACTGGATCCTCATGTTTTAGCACATCTTCATAAGAAGAACTAAAGGCTTCTGGATTTTGTTTTAATCCTTCCATACAAACTTTTAAATAAATTTTTGCATCCTCTTTTGTTAATAAGCGAATTTCCATAGCTGTAACCTCCTCAGTTTATCTCACTCTATAGGGAAATAGATCCTCGGCTTTATTATGTAAAGCAGGAGATTGTAATCCGTAAGAGTCTGATGATTATATTGATAGAACATCTACTGTGTATTCATAAACATATTTTGTACTTATTCTTTCTTAATTTGTAAAAGAATAAGTAGATATATGCGAGGAAGACATGTGTCTTCAGGCATTTTTTATGATTCACTTTATGTAATGAAATTATATATTAACTTTATTAACTATTCAACAAATAAATATAGTACATTTTTATAACTAAAAAATGATTCCTTTAGCAGGAATCATTTTGTTTCTATTATATATCCTTCAACTCGTTCTGGATGAGTGTAAATATTACAGGAGTCATTACGAATAAACCCAACTACCGTAATGCCTAAATCATGAGCGAGCTGTAATGCTAATTTTGTTGGAGCTGATTTAGAAAGAACAATTTCGCAACCGATTTTAGAAACTTTCAGCAAAATTTCAGATGAGATTCGGCCACTAAATACAATAATTTTCCCTTTAATGGGGATATGATTGCGTAAACAATGGCCATATATTTTATCCAATGCGTTGTGTCGTCCAATATCCATTCTTGATATGAGAACGGTATTTCGATCGCACAGGGCGGTATTATGAACCCCGCCTGTTTGACGAAACGTAGTGGAAGATTGCTGTAAGGAGTTCATTAAATGAAAGCATTCTTCTGGAGTAATTGTTACATGTATATCATGTAAAGTTTTTGCTTTTGCTGCATCATTTACAAAAACAAATCCTTGTCTACTTTTGCCGCAACAAGAAGTGACATATCGTTTGTTATATAGCGTTTGATAGAGTGGATTGATTTGTGATGTTTTTACATGGACAACCCCTTTGTCTTTCTGTATCCATAACTCATCAATGTTCTCATAAGAAGCAATAATTCCTTCAGAAATTAAAAAACCTATTACCATATCTTCAATATAATTTGGAGTGCATACAACTGTTACATATTCTTCCCCGTTTAATTTAATCGTTACAGGATATTCCGTGACAATTTCATCTTCTTGTTCGAGGAATATTCCAGCTTGATAACGTACCATTTTACATGTTTCTTGGACAGACCCCATAGTATTTTTCCCTTCATATGTATTTTTCTTCCTATTTATCATAAAACATTGAAAAAATAAAAGCATCTGTTATCTATATAAATCCATTTTGATTTTTCGACATATAAGTCGCTGCTAGGAAGAGAAAAGATGACCGCTACTTGTTTTCTCTCTTTGTTTTCACTTGGCATGGGGCAGGAAAAGGAACTGACTGCTTCTATGCACGGCCGGATGCTCTCTCCCACCTAAAAAGACAGGTTTTATGTTTATTTTTCAGTTTCTATATATTATTTGGTTATTATTGTATATGTAAGATATAATAGAGTAGTAGAATAGTGTCATTTTTTATACCTTATAGCATCAAGAATCGACTTCTAAGATAGGATTTCAACAGAGTGTTTCAAAAAATATGTATAACAACACAGTTTTGAAAACGGATTCAAAACTGTGTTGTACAGTTGGTTGTAAGGAGAGGGGAAACTATGGCAGAAAAAACAGTTCGTGTAACCATAGATGGAAAAGAATTTCTTTCATCTGGTGAAGAAACGATACTGCAATTATTTAACGAAAGTAATTTAGAACATCCACAAATTTGTCATGTACCAGAGGTGGATCCAATTCAAACTTGTGATACGTGTATTGTGGAAGTAGATGGAAAGCTATTGCGTGCTTGTTCAACGAAATTGGAAGATGGTATGCATATCGAAAGAAATTCACCACGTGCTAAAGAAGCACAAACGGAAGCAATGGATAGAATATTAGAGAACCATTTATTGTATTGTACAGTATGTGATAATAATAACGGTAATTGTAAAGTTCATAATACGGTACATATGATGGGAATTGAAGAACAGAAATATCCATATGAACCGAAAGTTAGTGCAAAAGAAGTGGACATGACTCATCCATTTTACCGTTATGATCCAAACCAATGTATCGCTTGTGGGCAGTGTGTAGAAGTATGTCAGAACTTACAAGTAAACGAAACGTTATCAATTGATTGGACCTTAGATCGTCCGCGTGTTATTTGGGATAATGGCGTGAGTATTAACGATTCATCTTGTGTTAGTTGTGGACAATGTGTAACAGTTTGTCCTTGTAACGCATTAATGGAAAAATCTATGCTTGGGGAAGCAGGATTTATGACGGGGTTGAAACCGGATGTGTTAGATCCGATGATTGATTTTGTAAAGGATGTAGAGCCTGGATATAGTAGTATTTTAGCAGTTTCAGAAGTTGAATCTGCAATGCGTGAAACGAAGATTAATAAAACGAAAACAGTGTGTACATTTTGCGGTGTAGGTTGTTCGTTCGAAGTATGGACGAAAGATCGTCAAATTTTAAAAGTACAACCTGTATCAGACGCACCAGTAAACGGAATTTCTACATGTGTGAAAGGAAAGTTCGGATGGGACTTTGTAAACAGTGAAGACCGTATTACGAAACCGTTGATTCGTCAAGGGGATATGTTCGTTGAAGCATCATGGGAAGAAGCTTTAGAGGTTGTTGCGTCCAATATGCAACATATTAAATCGGAACATGGTAGCGATGCATTTGGCTTTATTTCTTCTTCGAAAGTAACGAATGAAGAAAATTATTTAATGCAAAAGTTAGCTCGTCAAATATATGGAACAAATAATGTGGATAACTGTTCTCGTTACTGCCAATCGCCAGCAACAGATGGTTTATTTAAAACTGTTGGTATGGGCGGTGACGCTGGGACAGTGAAAGATATTGCTGAGGCAGGACTAGTCATTGTTGTCGGTGCAAACCCGACAGAGGGACATCCAGTACTTGCAACACGTGTAAAACGTGCTCACAAGCTACATGAACAAAAACTAATTGTAGCGGACCTTCGCAAACATGAAATGGCAGAGCGTGCTGATCTGTTTGTTCATCCGCGCCAAGGAACTGACTATGTATGGCTTGCTGGTGTGACAAAATATATTATTGATCAAGATTGGTATGATAAAAAATTCTTAGATGAAAATGTGAAGAATTTTGATGAATATAGCAARATGKTAGAAAAATATACACTTGATTATACGGAAAGTATTACAGGTATTTCTAAAGATACATTAAAAGAAATGGCTCGTATGGTATATGAAGCAGATGGTACTTGTATACTTTGGGGTATGGGTGTTACACAAAATACAGGAGGAAGTACAACATCTGCAGCGATTTCAAACTTACTTCTTGTAACAGGTAACTATCGTCGCCCGGGTGCAGGTGCATATCCACTCCGCGGACATAATAACGTACAAGGTGCTTGTGATATGGCAACATTACCAAACTGGCTTCCAGGTTATCAAGCGGTATCGGATGATGCAATGCGTGCGAAATTTGAAAAAGCATATGGAACTACGATTCCGAAAGAGCCAGGGCTAAATAACATTGCGATGCTACTTGCAGCAGAAGAAGGAAAATTGCGTGGTATGTATGTTATGGGAGAAGAAATGGCTTTAGTAGATTCAAATGCAAATCATGTACAGCATATTTTAGCAAATCTTGATTTTCTTGTTGTTCAAGATATGTTCTTATCAAAAACAGCGCGCTTTGCGGATGTTATTTTACCAGCAGCACCAAGTTTAGAAAAAGAGGGAACATTTACAAATACAGAGCGCCGTATTCAACGTTTATATGAAGTTATTAAACCGCTTGGTGATTCTAAACCAGACTGGTGGATTTTACAAAAAGTAGCACGTGCACTTGGTGGGGATTGGAATTATGAGAACCCAAGTGAAATTATGGATGAAATTGCATCACTTGCGCCGCTCTATTCACAAGCAACATATGATCGTTTAGAAGGATGGAACAGTTTATGCTGGGGAAGTCATGACGGTAGTGATACACCGTTATTATATGTCGATGGTTTTAATTTCCCTGATAAAAAAGCCCGTCTTTCACTAGATGAATGGGTGCCGCCAGTTGTAGCGCCAGAAGACTACGATTTATTATTAAATAATGGTCGTATGTTAGAACATTTCCATGAAGGGAATATGACAAATAAATCAGTGGGGATTCTATCCAAAATTTCTGAGGTGTTTGTTGAGATTTCACCTGAGCTTGCTACTGAGCGGAATGTGAAAGATGGTGGCCTTGTAGAACTGACATCACCGTTTGGGAAAATCAAAGTACAGGCACTTATTACAGATCGTGTGACTGGAAACGAGTTATATTTACCGATGCATGCGACAGTAAATGAAGAAGCGATTAATATTTTAACAGGAACAGCGACAGACCTATATACGTGTACACCGGCTTATAAACAAACGATGGTGAAAATGCGTGTACTACGTGAAAAAGGAAATCGTCCACTTCCTGCTTCAAACCCAAGAGATAAAAAGCGTCATCCGCAAAATGGTGTTGAAATTCAGCAGAAATGGCAGAGAAAGCAGTACGTATCACTTGTGGATCAGAACTAGGGGGCGAAGAACGTGGCAAAAGAAATTACATTGATTCAGAAAAAGGTCATTACAGAAGCAGAAAAGAAACAACAGTTATCAGATGAACTGCTAACCCAATTAGCTGAGAATCGTGAAGCGGTAGAAGAGACGATGCAATTGTTAGCACAGTTGCAACAAGCTGGCATATTAGATGCAGCAATTAGTTTGCTTGCTGCAAAAGAAGATGTTTCTAAAATTGCTGCCCAGCAATTAAATCGTGAACCGGTAAAAAATGCATTAAATAATATGATGGGGGCAGGAGAAGCGCTATCTTCTGTTGATCCAGAAGTAACAAAACAGGTGACATCGAGTTTAGTTACAGGATTACAATTTGCAACAGACGAATTAAAAAAGGGTAAGAAAACAAAGGTTATGGACTTCTTTAAAGTATTAAAAGATCCTGATATCAATAGAGCGATTACCTTTGGATTTAGCTTTTTAAAAGCATTTGGACAAGGATTAGGGAAAAAATAAGGTGAAATTTTAATCAGTGGGGGGTCTTACTGCCCGTCAATAGTGTGGTAAAAATGAGAAAGAGTGATGGGGTTGTGCCTGTCACTCTTTTTGGGATGTATAAGAGTGTTCATATTAAGCGGAATATATTATTATAAAAAAGATGGATTTGAAATAGAAATATGGAATCCATCTCAAATATAGCGTTAGAATTTGGAGGGATTTATGCTACACCGTAAAAGACTATCTATACCAGGAGTCATGAAACATTCCTTTCAAACAGTGCAATTTGCTTTTTGGAATGTGTTGGCGTTTCAGCTTGTTTATAAATTATTAGCAGCCATTGTATTTATACCGCTATTCGGTATTATTTTTAATAAATTGTTGTATTTTGGTGGCTATGCAAATGCGACAAACGATGAATTGCTAGCTTTTTTGAAAACTCCATATGGTATCGCAACTATTTTCATTTTATCGATATTAGCACTTTTTCTCATTTTTACGGAGTTTGCAGTGCTTATTATTATTTCATATTTTGCACATAAACGACAAAAGGTGAAATTACGACCTATTTTATATAAAACGGTAACGTATTTGCCTTCTCTGTTTACATATTGCTTACCTGGATTTGTTTTGTATGCGGTTGTATTGTTACCTCTGTTAAGCATGGGGTATAAATCTGCACTAATTCCTGAAATTCAAATTCCTAATTTTATTACAGGAGAATTGTTTAAAACGACAATGGGACAAGTCGGTTACTATGCTTTCTTTGCTGTAGTTGCATACTTGAATCTTAGGTGGATCTTTGTTTTACCTATTATTGTTTTAGAAGAAAAAACATTTCGTACGGCTGCACGTAAAAGTGCAAATTTGGTAAAAGGAAGCTTTTTTAAAGTCTTGTTCTTTTTAATTGGATTTTTTATCTCGATCGGGATTGTATTTGTTTTATTAATGGGAATGTACTTATTAGTTTTATGGGGTGTATATGAATTTACGAATCCAAAAGGGACATTTGYCCTCTTAGCAGAATCTACTCTATCTGTATTTTTGACGAGTACATTGTATTTATTTAGCTTTATTGTAACTCCGTTTTATATTATGGCATTGACAAGACTTTATTTACAAAAGGTTCCAGTTGTAGATGTTTTATTAGAAGAAGGCTTAGATTATTCCAAAACAAAAGCGAATAAATGTTTTTTTAAAAAGCATCGTTTGAAGTTTATTGGTGTATATATTGTTGGTGTTTTCACCGTGGGCATGGTTGTTGCTTTTATTGTGACGTTTATTACGAATTCATATAAAGAGCCAGTTATTATGGCACATCGTGGATATGTTTCCAAAGGAGTAGAGAATACGAAAGAGGCCCTACAAGGTGCGATTGATGCAAAAGCAGAGTATGCTGAAATTGATGTATTACAAACAAAAGATGGTCAATTGGCCGTAATACATGATTTGAAATTAAAGCGTCTTGCGAATGCGAATGTACAAGTATCAGATTTAACGATGGATGAGCTTCAAAAACTGACTCTCAGCCAAGATGGATTTACGGGTAAAATTAGTACACTTGATGAGATGATTAAGCTTGCAAAAAACAAGATAAAACTGAATATAGAAGTGAAACTACATGGAAATGAAAAGGATTTTGTAAAGAAAGTATTAAAAACAATTAAGGAAAACGACTTTGAAAAGCAATGTGTCATTCAAACATTGCACTATCCGCTCATTAAAGAATTTAAGCGTGCAAACCCAGATATAAAGGTAGGATATATATTATATGCAAGCAGAGCGGATTTAAAATATGTTCAGGCTGATTTCTATGTGGCAGAAGAATATATGTTAAATAAACGCCTAGTAAAAGCAGCAAGAAAATTAAATAAACCCATTTATGTATGGACTGTAAATGATATGGAAAGCTTTAAAAAATATTATAAGCTTAATGTCGATGGGATTATTACAGACTATCCTGTGGATGCACAAAAAACCATTAAAATGATGAAAGAGCAAGAAGAAAGTGAAACAGATATGTTTGATAAAATTACAGAAACAACGGAAGATTTATTTTCAAAGTTATTCATAGGTTATCCAGCTGCCGGTTAAATATCGGTAGCTGTTTTTTACTATATAAGTGCAAATAGAAAAACTGATATAAAACCTTTCTTTTTAAGTGGACGAGAGCATCCGACCGTGCATAGAAGCGGTCAAATTCTTTTCCTATCCCATGCCAAGAACAACCGAGTGTAAAGTCAACTTCTTCTCTTCATAGCAGTCATTTATATGTTGAAAATTTAAAATGGATTTATATAAAAAAGAATATACTTCTAAAATGTTACAGGGGATTTTAATTGCATATGTATGCGATTTGTATTGTTTTTTCACATTGTTATATTATTGTCAAATAATAAATAAGGAATGTGTAGTTTCCGTGGTTATAATGAAAATAGAATGATAGATCATAAGAAAAGAATGATAGATAATAAAAAAACATGAAGACTCCTTGTAAAATAAAGTTCTTTATATTTACACTATTCCCAATATAAAAACTTCTTTTAAATTAGTATGTTAGCGTTTTCATAGCTTTTAAGTTATGCTAGAATAAGGACATAAGTTATTAATTATTTAAAAAAGAAAAAAGAATTCCTTTTTTCTGTTAATTATAAGGGGGCATTTCATTATGCGTATTGGGGTACCAACAGAAATTAAAAACAACGAAAACCGTGTGGCAATGACACCAGCTGGTGTTGTACATTTAGTTCGTAACAATCACGAAGTATTCATTCAAAAGGGTGCAGGTATAGGATCTGGTTTTACAGATGCTGAGTACGTTGAAGCAGGTGCAAAAATCGTTGATACAGCTGAAGAAGCTTGGAACATGGATATGGTAATGAAAGTTAAGGAACCAATTGAAAGTGAATACAAACACTTTAGCGAAGGTTTAATCTTATTCACATACTTACACTTAGCTCCAGAACCAGAATTAACAAAAGCATTAATTGAAAAGAAAGTTGTTTCTATCGCTTATGAAACAGTACAATTAGAAAACCGTTCTTTACCATTACTTGCACCTATGAGTGAAGTAGCTGGTCGTATGTCTGCACAAATTGGTGCACAATTCCTTGAGAAAAACAAAGGCGGCAAAGGTATCTTACTTGCAGGCGTTCCAGGGGTAAAACGTGGCAAAGTAACAATTATCGGTGGTGGACAAGCTGGTACAAATGCTGCTAAAATTGCAGTTGGACTAGGTGCGGATGTAACAATCATCGACTTAAGTGCAGAACGTCTTCGTCAATTAGATGACATTTTCGGTAACCAAGTGAAAACTTTAATGTCTAATCCTTACAATATTGCACAAGCTGTAAAAGAATCTGATCTTGTAATCGGTGCAGTATTAATTCCAGGTGCAAAAGCACCAAAACTTGTAACAGAAGAAATGATTAAATCAATGGAACCAGGTTCTGTTGTAGTAGATATCGCAATTGACCAAGGTGGTATTTTCGAAACAACTGACCGCATTACAACTCATGATAACCCAACTTATGAAAAACACGGCGTTGTTCATTATGCAGTTGCAAACATGCCTGGTGCGGTTCCACGTACATCAACTCTTGCATTAACAAACGTAACAGTGCCATATGCAGTACAAATTGCAAACAAAGGCTATAAAGAAGCTTGCCTAGGCAACTCTGCATTATTAAAAGGTATTAACACATTAGACGGCTATGTAACATTCGAAGCAGTTGCAGAAGCTCACGGTGTAGAATACAAAGGTGCAAAAGAATTATTAGAAGCAGAAACAGTATCTTGCTAATAGCAGCATTTTACTAAATAACAATCGAACAATATTTCATACAACATGATAAGAGCTAAGAGAGAAGACCTCTTAGCTCTTCTTAGTCGAAGGGGGCATACATCGTGGCCAACCTATTTAAAAAGAAATCCGTTACGCAATTGTTAGGGGAAAGTAAAAGTAAAACTTTGACGAAAACGCTAGGGGCATTTGACCTAACAATGCTAGGGATTGGTGCGATAATCGGTACAGGAGTTCTTGTATTAACTGGATTAGTAGCAGCAAGAGATGCTGGTCCAGCAGTTATTTTTTCATTTATGATTGCGGCAATTGTTTGTGGATTTGCAGCGCTATGTTACGCAGAGGTGGCATCTACACTGCCCGTTTCAGGTAGTGTGTACACATATTCTTATGCAACAATCGGGGAGTTTGTAGCCCATTTAATGGGATGGACGTTACTATCAGTATATGTTTTAACAACGGCAGCGGTAGCTGGCGGATGGACAGGTTACTTCCATAACCTGATAAGTGGATTTGGATTAGAAATTCCAAAAGCACTGTTAACGATTCCATCACAAGGTGGTATTGTGAACTTGCCGGCGGTGGTTATTACATTAATAATAACTTGGTTATTATCACGTGGTACGAAAGAAAGTAAACGCGTAAATAACGCAATGGTATTAATTAAAATTGGTATTGTTGTCTTATTTATTGCAGTTGGTGTATTCTACGTAAAACCAGAGAACTGGGTACCATTTACACCGTACGGCGTAAGCGGAGTCTTTTCCGGAGCAGCAGCAGTATTCTTTGCTTTCTTAGGTTTTGATGCATTAGCAACTTCAGCAGAAGAAGTGAAAAATCCACAACGTGACCTTCCAATTGGTATTATTACTTCGTTAGTTATTTGTACAATCATTTACGTTRCAGTTTGTCTCGTTATGACTGGTATGGTTTCTTATAAAGAATTAGATGTACCAGAAGCGATGGCTTATGTACTAGAAGTGGTAGGGCAGGATAAAGTAGCTGGTGTAATCGCAGTTGGAGCTGTAATTGGTATTATGGCTGTAATTTTTGCTTACATCTATGCAACAACACGTGTATTCTTTGCGATGAGTCGTGACGGTTTATTGCCAAAATCTTTTGCGAAAATTAATAAGAAGACAGAAGCGCCAACATTTTCAGTTTGGTTAACAGGAATTGGTAGTGCTTTAATTGCCGGATTTATCGATTTAAAAGAATTGTCGAATTTAGCGAATATTGGAGCGTTATTAACATTTGCGATGGTTGGTGTATCGGTTATCATTCTGCGTAAAACGCATCCGAATTTAAAGCGCGGATTTATGGTACCGCTTGTGCCAATCTTACCGATTATTTCAGTCGTATGTTGCTTATTCTTAATGGTAAATTTACCATTAACAACATGGCTGTACTTTGGTGCTTGGTTAGCAATCGGAGTAGTTGTATACTTTGTTTACTCGAAAAAACATAGTCATTTAAAAGAAGATACAAGTTCGCAAGATAGCTTAGAAAAAGCTAATTAAGGGGATATAATGAATTGTAAGCCTTGTGTGCCTAGGGAGCGCGCAAGGCTTTTTCTTTTGTACAGAGGAGGAAAAAGTAGGATTTATTTATCGGTCTAAACGCTTTGATCATAGAAATCAGGATGGAAAGTTAGGGTTCGTTTCTTTAATTGTTGATGCAGTGAAAGGTGAATAAATGAAGAAAAAAGGATGTACGAAAGGATAGAAACTTTCGTACATCCTTTTTGTATGAAGAATATAACGGATGTGGAAAATAAGTGATATGTTTTTAAATGTGGACAAAATGTTCGGAAAATTTGTTGCGGATTTTATTGACACATATGAATGGGCGCTCATATAATGGAAGTATAAGACATATGAATAGTTGTTCATATGTTCAAATGAAGAGGTGAGCTATAATGGCTGAAAATAAAGTAGAAACATGTCAAGAAGCATGTTCTCAAACAATTATCCATGAAGAAGTTGTTGATCAAGTAAAACAAACGATTCCAGCTGACGAAAGTTTAAGTAAAGTGGCAGAATTATTTAAAGTATTAGGTGACCGTACACGTACGAGAATATTACATGCATTATTCGAAGCTGAAATGTGTGTGTGTGACTTAGCCTATTTACTAGGAATGACACAATCATCTATTTCACATCAGCTTCGTGTATTAAAACAAGCGAAACTTGTGAAAAACCGCAAAGAGGGAAAAGTCGTTTATTATTCATTAGCGGACCATCACGTAATCGGTATTTTTGAGCAAGCATTTGAGCATGTAAACGAGGAAGAATAAAAGAACACAAGGAGGGAGAAAGATGGCAGAAGCATTAGTGAAACGAAAACTTGTGTTAGAAGGATTAGATTGTGCGAATTGTGCAATGAAAATTGAAAAAGGGGTCGGAGGATTAGAAGGTGTCTCCTCTTGTTCCGTGAACTTCGCAACTAAGACAATGACTTTAGAAACAGAACAAAATAAAGAAAATCAAGTTGTTAATGAGGCAAAACAACTTGTTACGAAATTAGAACCGCATATTAAAGTACAGGAAGAACAAAAAACAAAAGTTGCTAAAGAAGTATTTGTATTAGAAGGATTAGATTGTGCGAATTGCGCGATGAAGATTGAAACAAAGGTAAAGGAAATGCCTTCCGTGTCAAACGCGACTGTTGATTTTGTATCGAAGAAATTAAAAATAGAAGTGGCAAATAAAAAAGAGCTTGAAACGACAGTACAAGATATTAAAAATATTGTTCATAAATTAGAGCCAGATGTAAAAGTTGTCCGTGAAGAAAAAACAGGTCATGATCATGGACATAGTCACGATCACGGTGAAGGAAATGTGAAGAAAATGCTGTGGCGCTTAGCGATTGGTGGTGTTTTAACAGGAGTCGCTGCACTTGCAGGATTACCACAAATGATAACCATTCCACTTTTCGTTATCGCATATTTACTCATTGGTGGAGATATTGTTTGGCGAGCTGTGAGAAACATAACACGCGGCCAAGTATTTGATGAAAACTTTTTAATGGCAATCGCTACACTTGGAGCATTTGCAATCGGGCAATATTCAGAAGCTGTTGCGGTTATGCTGTTTTATCAAGTAGGTGAGTTATTCCAGAGTATTGCGGTGAATCGTTCTCGAAAATCGATTACTTCGTTAATGGATATTCGTCCTGATTATGCCAACGTGAAAGTTGGAAATGAAACAAAACAAGTTTCGCCAGAAGATGTGCAAATCGGAGACTATATCATTGTTAAACCAGGTGAGAAAGTACCATTAGATGGGAAAGTGGTTGAAGGAACATCAATGGTAGATACTTCAGCATTAACAGGTGAATCTGTACCACGTGAAGTGGAAGTTGGTAATGATGTTTTAAGTGGTTTTGTGAATCAAAATGGTGTGTTAACAATTGGGGTAACAAAAGAATTCGGTGAATCAACTGTATCGAAAATTTTAGATTTAGTACAAAATGCAAGTAGCCGAAAAGCGCCAACAGAAAACTTTATTACGAAATTTGCGCGTTACTATACTCCGGTCGTAGTTATTACAGCAGCGGCATTAGCGTTTATTCCACCTCTTATTTTAGAAGGGGCTACATTCTCTGATTGGATTTATCGTGCATTAGTGTTTCTTGTTATTTCTTGTCCATGTGCATTAGTGGTATCTATTCCACTTGGATTCTTTGGCGGTATTGGTGGAGCCTCTAAAAGCGGTATTTTAATCAAAGGAAGTAACTATTTAGAAGCACTGAATGATGTGAAACATATCGTCTTTGACAAAACAGGAACATTAACAAAAGGTGTATTCAAGGTAACGAAGAGGGAGCCGAATGGAGCAACTACAAAAGAAGAACTCCTTGAATATGCTGCATTTGCGGAAGTTTATTCAAATCATCCAATTGCACAATCTATTCGAAGTGCATATGGAAAATCAATTGATGAAAATATGATTGAGGATTATAGTGAAATTTCCGGTCATGGTACAGTTGTAAAAGTACAAGGTAAAGAAATTTTTGCGGGCAATGCAAAATTAATGAAAAAAGAAAATATTACATTTGAACAGCCACAAACAGTGGGCACGCTTGTTCACGTTGCTGTAGACGGTGCATACGCTGGTTATATCGTCATCTCAGATGAAGTAAAAGAGGACTCAAAACAAGCAATTCAAAAGTTGAAAGAACTTGGTATTAAGAAAACGATAATGTTAACAGGTGATGCGAAATTAGTTGGAGAGGCTGTTGGTAAGGAGCTTGGCTTAGATGAGGTTCACGCTGAATTATTGCCACAACAAAAAGTAGAAGAAATTGAAAAAATTGATAGTGCAAAACAAGCGAAAGAAAAAGTTGCGTTCGTTGGTGATGGTATTAATGATACACCAGTATTAGCGAGAGCAGACGTCGGGATTGCGATGGGTGGATTAGGATCTGATGCAGCAATCGAGGCGGCGGATATTGTAATCATGACAGATGAACCTTCTAAAATCGCAACGGCTGTCAAAATTGCCAAACGTACACGGAACATTGTATGGCAAAATATTATCTTTGCACTTGGTGTGAAAGGACTGGTCTTATTACTTGGTGCATTTGGAATTGCAACAATGTGGGAAGCTGTTTTCTCAGATGTGGGCGTTACG
The DNA here is from genome assembly GCF_056396765.1 of Bacillus sp. 05T22. Taxonomy (NCBI): domain Bacteria; kingdom Bacillati; phylum Bacillota; class Bacilli; order Caryophanales; family Bacillaceae; genus Bacillus; species Bacillus sp. 05T22. Next base: position 32,036 of record NZ_JBFTMC010000004.1, on the reverse strand, counting down.
CTACTTGCTGTATTAAATGCGATGCGTGTGCTTAGAGTGAAAGATTTGTAAAGTAAAGTGAAACTTTAATCAGTGGTGGACTTCATCCCTTACTAATTATTAGCCTTCACGAATCAGGCTTTTATGGACGATTTATCTCTCTACTAACTCCTTTTCTTTTGTTGAACTTTGAGGTGGGAGTATTACTGCCTGTAAATAGTAGGGGGAAAAGAGAAGCGAAGGCTTCTCTTTTTATTTTTGTATATTTTTTGCAACCTGATCCCGTACGGTTTGAATGTAATTCATTTTATGATCCCAGCATTCTTGGCTTAAATCTACAGGATATTCTTCGGGATTTAGTGTTCTCATATATTCTTCCCAAAATAGTGCTAAGCTGTTTTCTGTGTATTTTTGAATGTCTAATATGTTAGGTAATTCATATGTTCTTTTACCATTTGTGAAAATGTTATGATGAAGCTCGCGTGCTTCAAAGTTTGTCACAAATTTACTGATGTACGTATGGACAGGATGGAACATTTTTAAACGCTCTTCCTGCTCAGGTTCTTCTGATTCTAAAGCGATATAATCACCTTCTGCATGATTGTTAACGCGATTAATGATTCGATAAATTCGTTTTAATCCTGGCGTTGTAATCTTTTCAGGATTAGAAGAGATTTTAATCGTATCATTTAATGTGCCATTCGCATCCTCAATCGCAACTAACTTATAAACAGCTCCTAAGGCAGGTTGCTCAAATGATGTAATTAATTTTGTTCCGACGCCCCATACATCAATTTTTGCTCCTTGTGATTTTAAATGCATAATTGTATATTCATCTAAATCACTGGAAGCGATGATTTTTGTATTTGTAAATCCAGCTGCATCAAGTAATTTTCGTGCCTCTTTTGATAAATAAGCCATATCGCCGCTATCAAGACGAATACCATAAAAATCAATGCGGTCACCAAATTCTTTCGCGATGCGAATGGCATTTGGTACACCGGATTTTAATGTGTCGTATGTATCGACAAGAAAAACACATTTTTTATGTGTTTCAGCATACTTTTTAAATGCAATATATTCATCACGGTATGCTTGGACAAAGGAATGAGCATGCGTACCAGCAACTGGAATACCAAACCGTTTTCCAGCACGGACATTGCTTGTAGAAGAAAATCCACCGATAAAGGCTGCGCGTGTACCCCAAAGGGCCGCATCAAATTCATGAGCACGGCGTGTACCAAATTCTAATAGTTCATCATTGTTCGCTGCATGTTTCATGCGAGCTGCTTTTGTAGCGATTAATGTTTGGTAATTCACAATGTTTAACAAGGCGGTTTCAATAATTTGAGCTTCACCAAGCGGTGCGTCAACGCGCAATAATGGTTCGTTATTAAAAACAACTTCTCCTTCTTGCATACTGCGAATTGTTCCGGTAAACCTCATGTTTTGTAAATACTGTAGAAACTCTTCTTCAAATTGTAGCTCTTTTAAATAAGTGATATCACTTTCGGTAAAACGAAAATTCTCTATGTATTCTATAATTTTTTCAAGACCAGCAAAAATGGCATAACCATTTTTAAATGGAAGCTTTCGGAAATATAAATCAAAAACAGAGCGGCGATTATGAATGCCGTCTTTCCAATATGTATAAGTCATGTTGATTTGATATAAATCTGTATGTAAGGCGTAACTATCATCTTTATAATGATTCATTGTGAAAACACCTCCGTAATTTGGTTATATTATATCGTTTTTTCTAGTTTATGCCAAAGAATCCATTTCTAATAAGAAAGAGTGAGGGTGATATAACATGTTTTTAGCATAAAATTTAGTTACTTCAAGTGGAATAAAACAAATTTATCGAAAAAACTTTTAGAAAATTTACATTTATCAATTTATATTTTTGGCATTTTTATGTATTATTAAAGTAGTGGGGGTAAATGAGAATGGAGGAGGACAATGCAACAAACTTTAGAAAAAATCGGCAAACAAGTTTTTTATAAGCGACTGCAGCAAAAAATGACACAAGAAGAATTATGTCAGGGCATTTGTTCCGTCTCATATTTAAGTAAGATTGAAAATGGAAAAATAGAAGCATCGGAGGAAATCTTGCAGTTGCTCTGCGCGAGGTTAGAGATTGCTGTGTCGGATTTGAGAGATGTAGAAGAAGAAGTGAAAGAGAAATTGGATGAGTGGCTAAACGCATTAGTTCATTTGGACAAGCAACAGGTTGAGCGCATATATAACGAATTACATTCTGAAATGAAAAATGTCTTAGATTTTGAAATTATAAATTATTATAATCTGCTGTATACACGTTATTTGATTATGAAAAGAGATCTTCCTGCGCTTGAAGAAGAACTAGAGAAATTAAAGAAGATGTATAAGAAGTATTCTCCGTTTCAGAAGTTGCTGTATACGTATAGTAGGGCTTTATTATATTGCATCCAATATAAATATAAACAGGCATTAGAGCATTTGTTAAAAACAGAGTCTATGGCGAAAGAACAAGGTTATTATGAAACGGGGATATATTATAATTTAGCACTTACGTATAGTCAGATGGAAATCGATCATATGACATTGTACTTTGCGAATGTTGCGTTAGAAGGTTTCCGAAATGAATATAAGTTTCGGCATGTAATCAACTGTCAACTTTTAATCGCTTTCAGTTATATACGAAAAAAACAGTATAGTGAAGCTATGGAAATTTATAATCATATTTTAAGAGAGGCTGATTCTTTTGCAGATAAAGATAATATCATGTCAATTGCCTTGAATAATATGGGGTACTTATATTATCGTCAAAATAATTATGAAAAAGCAAAAGAATATTATTTGGAGGGTCTACAGTATAAAAAAGAAGAAGATTTAAATTATATTGATGCTATGTATGAGATTTCTTTGCAATGTATTCAGTTAAAAGAATTTGAAGAAGCGAGAGGTTGGATTGAAAAAGGAATTTCTGCTGCAAGAAAAGATGATAGATATAAAAGTATGTTGCACTTATTATTAATTCTTCAATATAAGTATTATGGAAAAAAAGAGGTATATAAGAAGTTTTTAGAAATAGAAGCAGTGCCTTTCTTTAAGGGTGAAAAAAATATGAAAGATTTAAAGAAGGTATACTTAGAATTAGCGGAATACTTTGAAGAATCATCGGAATTTCAAGAAAGTAATCGATATTATAAATTAGCAATTATGTTGTTAGAAGAAGAAGGAGGAGTTATAGTATGAAAAAGATAATCTTAGGAACCTTTGTAATTATAACGGTTTTAGCGGTAGCATTCGATGTGCAGTATGCTTGGAAACCAGATAACTATGGTCAAGAAACGAATGCAGCAGAAGCAGTAAATGTATAATAAATTACCAAAAAAGGCCCTTTCCAAACGGAAAGGGCCTTTCTCAATAATTGTTCGCCAAAATTCTACAAAACTTGAGAAAAGATTTTTTTGAATTTTCAGTATATCAATATTAGAAACCTAATGCTAATATAAAATTACTCTTTTTCAAAAAAATTTTTTATTAGGGGGAAGGTTATATGAAAAAGAAGAGTTTAGCATTTGTATTAGCGGCAGGAATGGCAGTTACAACATTTGGAGGGACAAGCTCTGCGTTTGCAGATTCAAAGAATGTGCTCTCTACGAAAAAGTACAATGAAGCAGTACAGTCACCTGAGTTTATCTCTGGAGATTTGACTGGAGCAACTGGAAAGAAAGCAGAATCTGTTGTATTTGATTATTTAAATGCAGCAAAAGGAGAGTATAAGTTAGGGGAAAAGAGTGCAGAGGATTCTTTCAAAGTGAAACAAGTGAAAAAAGATTCTGCAACTGATGCAACAGTGGTACGTATGCAACAAGTATATGAAGGTACACCAGTATGGGGGTCTACTCAACTAGCTCATGTTAGTAAAGATGGTTCATTGAAAGTTTTATCTGGAACAGTTGTACCTGATTTAGATAAAAAGGAAAAATTAAAAAATAAAAATAAGATTGAAGGTAAAAAAGCAATTGCAATTGCACAGCAAGACTTAGGATTAACTCCAAAATATGAGGTAGAGCCATCAGCAGATTTATATGTATATCAAAATGGTGAGGACACAACTTATGCATATGTTGTGAAATTAAACTTCTTAGAGCCAAAACCAGGAAACTATTATTATTTCATTGAGGCAGAAAGCGGTAAAGTATTAAATAAATACAATACAATTGATCATGTAAATGGTGAAAATCAAGCACCACTTAAGCAAGAAAATGCTAAACAGGAAGGTAAAGCAGTTGTAAAACCTGTTACAGGGACAAATAAAGTTGGAACAGGTAAAGGTGTACTAGGAGATACAAAATCTATTAATACAACACTATCTGGATCTACTTATTATTTACAAGATAATACACGTGGAGCAACGATTTTCACATATGATGCGAAAAATCGCTCTACATTGCCAGGGACATTATGGACAGATACAGATAATGTTTTCAATGCAAGCCGTGATGCAGCTGCAGTAGATGCTCATTATTATGCGGGTGTAACATATGATTATTATAAAAATACGTTTAATCGAAACTCCATTAATGATGCAGGAGCGCCATTGAAATCAACAGTTCACTATGGAAGTAATTATAACAATGCATTTTGGAATGGCTCACAAATGGTATATGGAGACGGGGATGGTTATACATTTACTTCATTATCGGGTGGATTAGATGTAATTGGGCATGAATTAACGCATGCTGTTACCGAATATAGCTCAAACCTGATTTATCAAAATGAGTCAGGAGCATTAAATGAAGCGGTTTCTGATATTTTTGGTACGTTAGTAGAATACTATGATAATCGTAATCCAGATTGGGAAATTGGTGAGGATATTTATACGCCTGGCCAATCGGGAGATTCGCTTCGCTCTATGAGTGATCCAACGAAATATGGCGATCCAGATCATTATTCTAAACGTTATACTGGTTCAAGTGATAACGGTGGTGTTCATACGAACAGTGGTATTATTAATAAAGCGGCTTACTTACTAGCAAATGGTGGTACGCATTACGGTGTAACAGTAAATGGTATTGGTAAAGATAAAGCAGGCGCAATCTATTATCGTGCAAATACACAATATTTCACTGAATCTACTACGTTTAGTCAAGCGCGTGCTGGCTTAGTACAAGCAGCTGCGGATTTATATGGTGCGAACTCTGCTGAAGTTACAGCGGTGAAGCAGTCATATGATGCAGTTGGTGTAAAATAGGGTTCATTCTTCTTTAGAAAAAATAAAAAGGAGCAGATGCTCCTTTTTATTTTTTCTTCCACTTCTTCAATATATATAATACTCCGATGCAACCGGCAATCGTGATAATCCACTTTGCTTCACTTGTTCCGTTCATGACATGGTATGCAGAATACACTTCAATGAGTAATGCCGGTATTTTTCCTAGTGTACTTGCAATACTGAAAGCGAATAACGATATTGTTCCTAATGCTGCAAATAAGGTGATAATGCTAGACGGAATAAATGGAACAAGTCGAAATGATAGAACGAGTAAAAATGCCTCTTTACCTTGTACATAAAGAAGGCGTTCTACTTTTGGATAGTTGTTTAATTTGTTATGAGTCAATTTTTGAAAACCTAGTCGATAGAAATAAAATGAGACAATTGCTCCCAATGCTTCGCCTGCGATCGAAATAATTGTTCCATCTGTTAAACCGAAAAGTTGTATGTTGATGGCTGTTAAAAATATGCTTGGAATAAATCCTGCCAAGCTGATGATGATATTGAATAGAATACTGAGTGGAATTGCAATCGTGTGATGCTCTGTGAGTAAATTGTGAATCATTTCTTGCATATAGTTATAGTCCTTTGTCTTTTTTAGCATTACACCATATTTGGTCAATATAGGCAAGTGTGGATTTTAATTAAAAAATATAAATTTTCACAGTAAAAACTTGCAACATTATACCCCTTACGGGTATAATGTATATAGAGAAGGGGGTATACGGATGGACCATTGTTCAAATCAAGAAAAGATGGTTCCGCGAACGGACGAAGAGATCGAGAAGGTTGTAAAACGCTTAAAAAGGATTGAAGGTCAAGTGCGCGGTATACAAAAAATGATTGAAGAAAATCGTTATTGTGTAGATGTATTGATTCAAATTTCTGCGGTGCAAGCAGCGTTAAATAAAGTCGGTTTTTCATTGTTAGAGCGACATACAAATCATTGTGTCGCTAAAGCGATTCAAGAAGGTAATGGAGATGAATCTATTCAAGAGTTAATGAAAGTCATCAAACAGTTCTCAAAATAGAAAGGAGACGAACTGTATGGGTCAGACAAAACAGATCACGGTTGGTATTGATGGGATGACATGTTCAGCTTGTTCAGCCAGAATTGAGAAGGTGTTAAATAAGTTAGAAGGTGTAGAAGCAAATGTAAATTTAGCTATGGAACAAGCAACGGTTCAATACGATGTGGACGCGCAATCTGCAGAGTCAATCACAAATCGTATTGAGAAACTTGGTTATGAAGTTCGGACGAAAAAGGTAAGTCTAGATATTGATGGAATGACATGTGCCGCATGTTCAAATCGGATTGAAAAAGTAATTGGAAAAATGGAGGGAATCGAGAGTATTACTGTTAATCTGGCGATGAATACTGCAACAATCGTATATAAAGATGGCCTTATTACTATAGAATCTATTTTAGAAAAAATAACGAAACTCGGTTACAAAGGGAAACTCCAAGAAGAGACTGAACCAAATAAAAAAGCAGACAACTTAAAAGGGAAACGAAAACAGCTATTTCTTTCTATTCTGTTATCATTACCGCTTGTCTATACAATGGTAGCGCATATGCCATTTGAAACGGGGCTATGGATGCCGCATTTTTTAATGAATCCATGGGTGCAATTATTGTTTGCAACACCAGTACAATTTTATATCGGTTCACAATTTTATATTGGTGCATACCGTTCTTTACGAAATAAAAGTGCGAATATGGATGTGCTTGTTGTACTTGGTACATCAGCCGCATATTTTTATAGCTTATATGAAGGTTTGAAAACATTACAAAATCCATCGTATTCATCGCAGCTGTATTTTGAAACGAGTGCAGTGCTCATCACATTAATTCTTGTTGGAAAATATTTCGAATCTGTTGCGAAAGGAAGAACAACGGAAGCGATTTCAAAATTAGTAAGTCTACAAGCAAAAGAGGCATTGGTCATTCGTGATGGACGTGACATGTTAATTCCAATCGAAAGTGTTGTTATTGGTGATACCATTGTTGTAAAACCAGGTGAAAAGATACCTGTAGATGGTATTGTTTTATCAGGTATTTCGTCAGTTGATGAGGCAATGATTACCGGTGAATCAATCCCCGTGGATAAACAGGTCGGTGATGCTTTAATAGGTGCAACAATTAATAAAAACGGTATGTTAACAATGCGTGCTGAAAAAATTGGAAAAGATACAGCCCTTGCAAATATTATTAAAATTGTGGAAGAAGCGCAAGGGTCTAAAGCGCCAATTCAGCGTATGGCAGATACAATTTCTGGTATATTTGTTCCAATCGTTGTTGTTGTYGCAGCAGTTGCCTTTTTAATTTGGTACTTTGCCATTACTCCGCAAAATTTACCGCAATCTCTTGAAGTAGCTATAGCAGTATTAGTAATTGCCTGCCCTTGTGCACTGGGACTGGCAACACCAACTTCTATTATGGTTGGAACAGGAAAAGGTGCAGAGAAAGGCATTCTTTTTAAAGGTGGAGAGTATTTAGAAGCAACGCATAAAATTAATGCTGTTTTATTAGATAAAACGGGTACGGTTACAAAAGGGAAACCAGAAGTAACAGACGTAATGAGCCTGCAAGATGACATGCTTTTATTTGCGGCTTCTGCAGAAAACGTTTCTGAACATCCGCTAGCCTCTGCAATTGTAGAATATGGAAAACAAAATCAAGTTTCTTTACTACCTGTAGAAACGTTTCGTGCAGTACCTGGGCATGGAATTGAATCGATTATAGAAGAGAAATCAGTTATCATTGGGACTCGAAAATTAATGAGTGAACACAGCGTTAATATAGCGGAATATGAGAATGTAATGAATGAGCATGAAGCAAACGGAAAAACGGTTATGCTTGTAGCAATTGGGGGTCAGTTTGCAGGGATGATTTCTGTTGCTGACACGATAAAAGAAAGTTCAAAAGAAGCTATTCATACGATGCAATCTGCCGGAATTGATGTTTATATGGTAACAGGAGACAATAAACGAACTGCTGAAGCAATTGCAAAACAGGTTGGTATCAATCATGTATATGCAGAAGTATTGCCAGAGCAAAAAGCAAATATTGTAGAACAATTACAGCAAAAAGGAAAGCAAGTAGCAATGGTTGGTGATGGTATTAATGATGCTCCAGCACTAGCGAAAGCGGATATAGGGATGGCGATTGGAACAGGTGCAGATGTAGCAATTGAAGCAGCTGATGTTACATTGGTTGGAGGAGATTTAGGGCATATTCCACAAGCAATTGATTTAAGCCAAAAAACGATGAAAAATATTCGTCAAAATTTATTTTGGGCATTATTTTATAATGCGATTGGTATCCCCATTGCGGCAAGTGGCTTATTAGAACCCTGGGTAGCTGGAGCGGCGATGGCATTTAGTTCTGTTTCGGTTGTAACGAACGCTTTGCGTTTGAAGCGTGTTAAAATATAAAGTGAAGCCAATGTTTTTACGAGCAATGCACCTTATTATAGGTTATGCTGCTCATAAATAATAAATAAAAGATTTATAATTAAGGAGGAATTGGAAATGACTGTAACATTGAATGTACAAGGAATGACATGTAATCATTGTAAAATGGCTGTGACAAATGCATTGCAAGAACTAAACGGAGTAAATGGCGTAGCAGTTGAATTGCAAGCGGGCACAGTGGCTGTTGAATATGATGAAGCAAAAGTGAATATAGAGCAGTTAAAAGATGCCATTGAAGAGCAAGGATACGATATTGTATAAAGTGAAATTGTTATCAATCAGGCAAATATTCATGTAGAAAAAATAAGACAAAGTGTGTAGGGTTTTAGAATTCTACACGCTTTTTTATATGTGAAATTGACTTTTTGTGAAGTTACGATAATAATCATGAAAGAGGTGATATGATGAAACGATTATGGGGTACTTTCTTGAGTTGCTTGTTTGCAATGGTTCTTATCTTAAGCGGTTGTGCGGGACAAGAGCAAAAAAAAGCGAACCCGAAAGAAAGTAATTCAACATCAGTAGAAAAAATTAAAGATACGATTTTAGATGAAATGGAAGGACCGCCGAAAAATGGCCATACGATAGAACGACATGTTGGGAAAACAGAAGATGAGCTAAAGAAGCGGTTGCAGACAGATAAAGTATCAGCTGCAAGTACATATTATGATAAAGAGATAGCAACAAAAGCTGTAAAAGATAGCTTAAAGCAACATGAGCAGGAAATTGAGAAATGGTTAAAGAATTCCAAAGAAAATCGTCTTGTATTAAATGCGAARCACTCATTTCCTGTTGGAAAAACGGTATTAAAGCGAGATATGAGTGTAAAAGATAAGCTTATGAATACAGTTACCGTTCTGGTGAGAGATAAATCAGGGGCATTAGGATTTAAAATCATTACTTCCTATCCATCAGATAAGTAAGAAAGGGGGGGGGAGCATGTATCCGACACTTCAATATTTCTTAAGAGCATATTGCACGTTAAGTGTGTATGAGGATGAAATAATAAATGTAATGACTGAGTTTCTAGAACAAGAGGATCAGGAAACAATTGAAAAATTAAAAAGCGAGTTATTACATATAAAGCAGACAGAGGCATGGGAAGAAGGTTGTTCAATAGTAGCTAAACAAGGAAGCCGTATATGGTCGTTAGAAGAGACGAGGGAACATATGGGGACATTTGTGCGTTTATTGCAAAATAAAAAGGCGTGAATCATCACGCCTTTTTGTATACGCTTTTTGAAATTTGGCCATTTGAGATGACTTGACCGTTTTGTGTTACTTTTTTATATGTGATAGCCGTAATTTTATTTTCAGTCTCGCCAATTACTTTTGATGAAACTTCTACGTTCTTGCCAGTAGGTGTACCGAAAATACGTGTAGTTATGCTGCTACCATTGGAAGACGCTTGAATGTAAATATATTTACCAGTATTATTTTTGAATTTTAAATCTGGACCATAGTCTGCTACAGCAGCATCTTGACCAAGTGGCAAGTAATGAACAGGCATAGAGTGGTTACTACGAGCAACAACTCCTAAATCAGCACGTAATGCTGCCCCATATAGAGTACTACTCACTTGGCAAACCCCACCACCGGCGCTCTGGACAACTTTTCCTTGTAGGAATACAGCAGCAGATTTATAGCCATGCGCAGCATCTGTAATACCAACGCGTTCATTGAAACTAAATGTTTCATCAGGTGCTACAATTGCTCCGCTTAAAGTATTAGCAGATTTGTTTACATTAAAGGATTGGCTCCCGTTTCGACCAGCCATAGGAGTAGAATATTCAGCAATCACTTGTGTAATCCCCATATTTTGCATATCTTCTGTAGAGTGTTCGGGCTTTATGGAGGCAATTGGGAGCTGAATATCTTGTGTACCAGCAGTAATTGCTTTTGCTGTTAATTCTTTTAATTTATCTTTATCAACTTTTTCGCCATTTTGACTTTGACTAATATTTACTGTTGTTCCGGAAACACTTAATTCAGCATTTACAGGTTCCTTTAAGGTTTCGTTATATTTTTCTTTTATAAAGGCTTCATAAGTAGCTGTATTTAACTGTGGCGTTAGTTTATATTCACGTTTTAACTCGCCATTTTCAGCTTGTTTTCGCATTTTATAGCGATTTATCACATTTCCTTTTTGCTCTTTAAAGATTTTTTCGCTAATTTCCGTTTCTTTATATTCAACACCTAAGTCTTTCCACGTATAAGCTTGTGTATTGCCTTGGAATGTATAGTTAAGAGATTTTTTGTTTGATTCATCAATTTTTTGTTGAATAATTTCTTGAACATCTTTTTTACTTTTGCCATCAAGAGAAGTGCCTTCAAATGTAGTATGTGGTAATACATTTGTATCAAGCTGTTTATTCAATTTAGACACGTATTGATAACCACCAATCCCACCTGCACATAGTAATATTCCACCAGTGACAGCAGAACCAATCAGTAAGTTACGTAGCTTCATTTACTTCCCCCCAAAAAATTAATATATAAGGTCATATGTATTCATTTTTTATGTATGAATGATAAAAATAGTATTATGTATGTACTAGTATACTATTATTTTAATTGCGGGTGTAATATTTTTATAAAAAACGTTACACTTCTGTAACATTTGTCTCTTTTTGTCATTATTTGCGAAAGAAAATGAAAGTATTTTGTTGAAAATTATAATAAAAAGGCTGCTAGGAAAGTCCTAGCAGCCTTTTTATTATAATTTTTTATGTTCAGTTTTATTCGTAACATCGAGATGTTGTTTCAATGTTTTAGATATGTCCTGTACACTCTTTTCGTCAGGAATGTAGTAGTAGATGCCACTTATATATTTATCGTCACCTTTTACTTGGAGTTTATCCATCTTTAGATTGGAGCCCATTGTGCTCTTTGTAATTGTCATCATGTCATCAAATGTTAAGTTTGTTTTTAAATCATGATCAACAGCATCTAATAAGCTGCTAATTTTATTAATGGAATTTATGGATAGCGCTTTTTGAGCAATTGCTTCCAAAACAAGTTGCTGACGCTGACCACGCATATAATCGCTGTCGATATGACGAGTTCTAGCTAAAGCAAGTGCTTCTTCACCATTTAAATGCTGACGCCCTTTTTTTAGATGGATTGCACCTGGTTCGTCCTTACTATTTTGTTCTGTAAATTCAACAGGAACATCAACATCGATGCCACCAAGGGAATCTACAATTTTTATAAAGGATTTAAAGTTAAATTTAACATAATAGTCAACAGGAACATTTAAAAAGTTCTCGACTGTATCAATCGTACTATCTACGCCCCCAAATACGTGAGCATGCGTAATCTTATCTTGTTTATCGCGTGATTTAATATATACACGAGAGTCACGTGGTATACTAACAAGTTTTACTGATTTATCATTTTTATTAATTGTGGCAAGTAATAATGCATCGGTACGCGTTGCTTTGCCGTAAGATTTTTCACGGAGGTCACTTTCATCAACACCCATAATAAGGACAGAAACATTGTCCGTCATCGGTTTAACAGCTTTTTCTCGTTTATCCGATTTATCTCCTCTATCTAATTTAGAATATGCATTATTTACAATTGATTTTGCTTTACTGTATATATGGAAGGAATAGCTTCCGCCACCAATTGTTACAATAAGTAATGGAATGAGAATAAACCATAGTAGGCGTCTTTTTTTAAATCGCCTCTTTGAGGTTCTATTCGTGTTTTCTATATCAGATTTCATTATTTAGTTCTCCTTTAAATCATTCAATTTGTATATTATCTTATAATGCATAGGTGAGACACATAAAAAGATATTGTACGCTAAATAGATGTTGTTGTACATGTATAAAAAAATAGATGCCTCGAGTATTTATGAGACATCTATTCGTATTGTATACAAAAAGTATGAATAAGAAAAGGATCAAATTTTACCTTCTTATAGCATAATGCTTACAATAATTGCAGATAAAATGCTGACGAGTGTCGCACCGTACAACAGTTTTAAACCGAAGCGAGCAACGACATTCCCTTGTTCTTCATTTAATCCTTTAACAGCACCAGAAATAATTCCTATAGAAGAGAAGTTTGCAAAGGATACAAGAAAAACTGAAATAATGCCTACTGTACGAGGAGTGAGGCTGTTTGCAAGCTTACTGAGATCCATCATGGCTACAAATTCATTCGTTACAAGCTTTGTAGCCATAATACTTCCTGCTGCGACAATTTCGTTACTTGGCACACCAATAAGAAAAGCGATAGGAGAGAAAACATAACCAAGTAATTGCTGAAATGTAATTCCAAAAATAATATGGAATAAATCATTGATACAGCTAATTAAGGCAACAAATCCAATCAGCATAGCACCGACAACAATAGCAACACGAAATCCGTCTAGAATGTATTCTCCAAGCATCTCAAAAAAGGTTTGCTTTTCACCCTTAATTTCTAAAATATCTTCTTCTTCTTTAACATCATATGGATTAATAATAAGTACGATAATAAAGCCGCTAAATAAATTTAAGACAAGAGCAGTTACTACATATTTTGGTTCAATCATTGTCATATAAGCACCGACGATTGACATCGATACGGTCGACATGGCGGAGGCGCATAGTGTATAGAGACGATGTTTTGGAATTTGCGCAAGCTGTTTTTTTACGGTAATGAATACTTCTGATTGGCCTACAATGGCAGAAGCGACAGCATTATAAGATTCAAGCTTTCCGAGTCCATTTATTTTACTAAGGAAAAAACCGATCCAACGAATACAGAATGGTAATATTTTAAAATGTTGTAAARTACCAATTAAGACGGAGATGAAGACAATTGGTAAGAGTACATTTAAGAAGAAWGGCATTTCACCTTTATTCGTAATACCACCAAATACAAAGTTTACCCCAGATGCAGCATAGGCCAATAATTTCGTAAATACATTAGAAATCATGGTTACAAGTATGAGGCCGATTTCTGTATTTAATAGTAAAAAGGTTAAAATTAACTGTATAATAAGCATAATGAAAATCGGTTTGAATTTGATATGCTTTTTATTGTTACTTGCAATGAAGGCAAGAAAGAAAACAACGGCAAGACCGAGAAAAAAAGTAACAAACTTCATAATAAGCCTCCTTATGATGTGTTCTGTTATATAGGTTTTTCATTTCAAGGGAGAATATGCATGTTAGGTAAAGAGAGGAATGAAGTAGAGTATGAATATATCTAGAGTGCATCATATTGCAATCATTTGTTCTGATTACGAAACATCTAAAAATTTTTATGTTAATATATTAGGGTTTAGAGTGTTGAATGAAGTTTACAGAGAAGAAAGGGATTCGTATAAATTAGATTTATGTGTAGGAGGATAGTATCAAATTGAGTTATTTTCATTTCCAAATCCTCCAAAGCGGCAAAGTTTTCCTGAAGCAGCTGGTCTTAGACATTTAGCATTTGCAGTTACGGATATACACGAAGCAGTGGGGCATCTAAAGCGATGTGGAATAAAGACAGAGCCAATACGTGTTGATGAAATAACAGGGAAACAGTTTGTGTTTTTTCAAGATCCTGATTGTTTACCATTGGAGTTATATGAGAACTAAAAATTGGGGAAATTTATATAGGTTTGCTTTTTGACAAATGAAGAGAATAAGAACAAAGTGAAACTTCCATTCGTTTTTCTTTCAATCAGCTTCTTTGATTGAAAGAAAACTTCTTTTAAAAAGGAGGTGTAACTTTAGCTAAGAAAAGCTAAAGGCGTTCTTTGGAAATTGCTAAATTAATTATGGTTGTTATTCTTATTGCATTAACTGGTTTTTTTGTGGCAGTTGAATTTGCGATTATAAAAGTGCGCAGTAGTCGCATTAATCAGCTTGTAGGAGAAAAAAAACGTGGCGCACTAGCAGCTAAGAAAGTGATTTCAAATTTAGACGAATATTTATCAGCATGTCAGCTCGGAATTACAATTACAGCTCTAGGGCTAGGCTGGTTAGGCGAACCAACGATAAAGCATGTATTAGAACCGATATTTTTAAAAATTGAACTTTCATCTGCGATTGCGAGTACTGTTTCTTTTATTATTGCATTTGCTGTTATTACATTTTTGCATGTTGTGATTGGAGAGCTAGCACCAAAAACATTTGCTATTCAAAAAGCAGAACAAGTAAGTTTGTTACTATCTCAGCCGCTCATTTATTTTTACCGGATTATGTATCCGTTTATTTGGGCTCTAAATGGCTCAGCTCGCCTCGTGACTGGCATATTTGGATTATCCCCTGCTTCTGAGCATGAAGTTGCACATTCAGAGGAGGAATTAAGACTTATTTTATCGGAGAGTTATAAAAGCGGAGAAATTAATCAGGCGGAATTTAAATATGTAAATAATATTTTTGAATTTGATAATCGGTTAGCAAAAGAAATTATGGTTCCACGCACTGAAATAGTTGGTTTATATGAAGATGAACCGTTCGAAACACATATTAAAGTGATTGGACAAGAAAAGTATACAAGGTATCCTGTATTTGGAGAGGATAAAGATGAGATTATTGGGATGGTTAATGTAAAAGACTTATTTATTCGCTATATGGATGGTGGACAAAACGAAGAATGTTCTATTATTCCGTATACGAGACCTGTAATTGAAGTTTTGGAAAATATCCCAATCCATGATTTGTTACTGCAAATGCAGAAAAGAAGAATTCCCCTTGCCGTTTTATATGATGAATATGGGGGGACGGCGGGAATTGCAACACTTGAAGATATTTTAGAGGAAATAGTTGGTGAAATTCGGGATGAATATGATGAAGATGAACATCCACCCATCGAACATATAAGCGAAACGTATAAAATTATCGATGGAAAAGTACTCATTAGTGAAGTGAATGATTTGCTCGGTTTACATTTGTTTGCTGACGATGTAGATACGATTGGTGGTTGGATTATGATGCAAAAACAGACAATTGTTGAAGGTGATGTCATTGAAACGAATGGCTGGATTTTCAAAGTTCTTGAAAAAGATGTGCATCAAATTAAACGAGTAGAAATAAAGAAAGTTGAAGCGGAAGATACAGCAATTGCGTAATCTTTATAAATTAGAAGTATGAGTGCGTCATCGATTTTGCAGAAAAACAGTATTGTTTGCGCTTTCAAAAAAGGTGCTATATATTGAAGGAAGATATAGAAATATATCTCTTACAAAAATCATATTTTTATAGAAATCGTTTTTAGGTCATCGATTAGAATGAAAAGTATAGGTGATGAAAAATGGTAGCAACGAAAGGGATACGTATTGAAAAAGATTTTTTAGGAGAAAAGGAAGTACCAAATGCAGCTTACTATGGTGTTCAAACATTACGAGCAGTAGAAAATTTTCCGATTACAGGATATCGTATTCATACGTCATTAATTAAAGCAATGGCAATGGTTAAAAAAGCTGCAGCACTTGCAAATATGGAAACAGGTTATTTGCACGCAAATATTGGGGAAGAAATTGCAAAATCGGCTCAGGAAATTATTGATGGGAAGTTTCATGAGCAGTTCATTGTAGACCCAATTCAGGGCGGGGCAGGGACTTCTATTAATATGAATACAAATGAGGTTATTGCAAACCGTGCACTTGAGAGAATGGCGCATGAAAAAGGAAACTATGCAATCATTAGCCCGAATACACATGTGAACATGGCGCAATCAACAAATGATGCGTTCCCAACAGGAATTCATATTGCGGCGCTTATGATGCTAGAAGAACTTCTTATTACAATGGATGCACTTCATCGTGCATTTACCGATAAAGCAAAAGAATTTGATCATGTGATAAAAATGGGGCGTACACATCTGCAAGATGCAGTTCCAATTCGTCTTGGGCAGGAATTTGAAGCATATAGCCGAGTGCTTGAGCGTGATATAAAACGCATTAGGCAGTCTCGTCAACATTTGTATGAAGTGAATATGGGCGCAACGGCGGTTGGGACCGGATTAAATGCAAATCTAATTTATATTGAGCAAGTTGTAAAGCATTTACGCAGTATTAGCGGATTTCCACTAGTTGGTGCAGAACATTTAGTGGATGCAACGCAAAACACAGATGCGTATACAGAAGTATCAGCAACACTAAAAGTATGTATGATGAATATGTCTAAAATTGCAAATGACTTGCGCATTATGGCATCTGGCCCACGTGTCGGATTGGCTGAAATTCAATTACCAGCTCGTCAACCAGGATCATCTATTATGCCAGGAAAAGTAAATCCAGTTATGGCAGAAGTAATTAATCAAGTGGCCTTCCAAGTTATTGGAAATGACCATACAATATGTTTAGCATCAGAAGCAGGACAATTAGAACTAAATGTAATGGAGCCGGTGTTAGTATTTAATTTAATTCAATCCATTAGTATTATGAATAATGCATTCCGCGTATTTCGTGAGTATTGTATTAAAGGTATTACTGCAAATGAAGAATTGTTAAAACAATATGTTGAGAAAAGCGTTGGGATTATTACAGCGGTGAATCCTCATATTGGATATGAGGCGGCATCTCGCATTGCTCGCGAAGCGATTGAAACAGGTAAATCTGTTCGTGAGCTTTGCTTAGAGCATGGTGTGTTAACAGAAGAGGAACTTGATATTATTTTGGATCCATATGAAATGACACATCCCGAAATTGCTGGTGCGTCGCTATTGAAGAATAAAAAATCCTGATACTGTGTGTATTAGGATTTTTTTATACCAAAGTATAAGAATGAGTGAATGGTTAGAAAGAAGAAGATAAAAAAACGATCCCACGTGAGGGATCGTTTTCATCTTTTAAAAGATATTAAATATAGAGTTAAGTTGAAGTAAACTAATTATGACTAAGAAAATCAAACTATATTTCATTGCTGTTTTAAATAGGACAGATTCTTTACCAACTAGTCCAACTGCCGCACAAGCAACTGCTACAGATTGTGGTGATACCATTTTTGCCATTGTGCCACCGACTACGTTTAAAGCAACAAGTGTAGAAGGTACGATATCTAATTGTGCTGCAGTTACTGCTTGAAGTGGTGCAAATAATGAACCACTTGATACTACAGAACCAGTTAAGAATACGCCAATCCAACCTAAGATTGGAGATAAGATTGGGAAGGCCTTACCAGTAGATGATAAAGCTAGTCCAAGAGTAGAAGACATACCAGAGTAGTTTGTTACATATGCTAATGCAATTACACTACAAATTGTATAAATTGGAGCTTTTAGCTCTTTTAATGTTTCAATAGTTAGTTCTTTAACCAATTGGCCTTTTGCGCGATATACAAGTAAAGATACGATAATTGCTAGTACAATTGCAGTAGTTGTAGATGAAAATACATCTAGCTTGAAGATTGCTGCAAATGGTGTATCGGCATTTACAATTGGTGTTGTTTTAATAACGTGATTGTGTAAACCAGGAATCTGGATATTAAATACTAAGTTTGCTAACGCACCGTTTGGAGCGAATAAACTTTTGATTGCTTTTAAATTGAAAATTGTTACGAATGCAGTTAAGAATGCAAATGGTGACCAAGCGTATAAAATTTGTTTCATTGTGTAGCTATGTTTTTCTACTTGTTCTTCAGTTTGAGCTGAAGATTTTGGTTGCCATACACGTAGGAATAATGCAAGTGCAACCATGCTGACAACTGCAGCGAAAATATCAGTTAATTCTGCGCCAAGGTAGTATGTTACAACGAACTGAGTAATAGCGAAAGAACCACCACTTACAAGGATACCTTGCCAAGTTTCTTTAATTCCTTTAAAGCCATCTACCATTGCAACAAGTAAGAATGGTAATACAAAGCTAATGAAAGGTAATAATGTTACAGCTTGACGACCAACAGTTAATGCATCCATTTGAGTTAATTGAGCAGGTACTGTAACTGGTATTCCCATTGCTCCCATTGCGCCACCAGCAATATTTGCAACTAAACAAATACCTGCTGCGTTTAATGGGTTAAATCCCATACCTACAAGTAATGCTGCTGTAATTGCAACCGGTACACCGAATCCAGCTGCACCTTCTAAGAAAGCACCGAAAGAATAAGCGATTAATAATACTTGAAGGCGACGGTCGCTTGTAATACTTGAAATACTGTCGCGAATAACATTAAATTGCTCAGTTTTTACTGTTAATTTGTAAAGAAAGATTGCTGCAATAACAATTGTACAAATTGGATAAAATCCAGCTGCTACACCAAATGCAGCTGATGATACTGCCATTGTTGCAGGCATTTTATAAACGAATATGGAAAGAATGATTGCTAAAATTACGCTATAAAGTCCTGATAAATATCCTTTGATCTTAAATACTGTTAAACAAAGAACAAAGAATAAGATTGGAAGAGCAGCGACAAGTGCTGATAACCAAATGTTGTTTAACGGGTCATAAATTTGTGTCCAAGTACTCATAATAATGACAACTCCTATCTATAATATGTGAAGGCATTCACATTATTTGTGAAACAATTCACAATCAACTTACATCGCTAAGTATATTCCTCTTCAACACTATTGTCAACGTAAAAAAGTATAATTATTCCATAATGGTGTTAACTTTAAAAATTTCGTTACATTTTGTTCATAAACTAGACAAAAAGAGGAATCGTGTATATTAAAGTACACGATTCCTAATTTATCCCGCATTAACGGGCAGTAAGATCCACACTTCAAGATTTAGAGGGAAATGAGGAAGATAGGTGGGGGATGAAGAAAACCCCACTGATGGGCTCTCCATATACGCAACCATATGTTCATATGTCATTGGTCCTACATGTTTAAAATGAATAATTCTTTTGTCATCAAGAATAAAGGAGGAAGTTTTGGATAATTGTATAGTCAAGTGCAATATTAATTAAGACTATTATTAACCGCTTTTTAATTGTGGATCCTCCCTTTTACTAAAATTTAACTCTTCCCATCGTAACAAAGCAATTTTTATAGGTTGAATAACTAAAAAGATTACATTCACATATCATTTAAGAACAATATTTTACAATATTATTACGGTAAATATTGTGAGTGAAAAAATATAACAAAAAGGTTGAGAAAACAGCATTTAGAAGCAAAGTATTCCGATCTGTATTTTTTGCTTTTTCACTAAGCCGTGTAGTATAATATTCAAAATCAGCAGGGGTTTCTGCCCTTAATTGTATGTTGATAAAAGGAGGAAAAAATTTTTTTATTTTAGGTTGATAAAGTTGTGTCGTAACAGGAAATATAAAAACAAATATATAAAAATAAATAAAGTGAAAATAAAAATGAAAAAATGAGGGGAACTTTATGAATCAAAATCAATTTGATTGTCGTATTTCAGAAGAGGATGTACAAATGCTACGAGCGTTAGCTCACCCGCTCCGTCTTCGCCTTGTAATGGAGCTTATGGGGCGTGGAACTTGTAACGTAACACAATTGCAGGAAGTATTAGAAATTCCGCAATCTACTGTTTCACAGCATTTAACGAAATTAAAGCAGAATAAAGTTGTTCGTTTTGAAAGACGTGGATTAGAAGTATATTATCAAGTGCATAATGAGAAAGTAAGTGAAGTTGTAAAGACGCTATTTTCATAAAATTTGAATATTATGGAAAAAGATGTGCAGAGATGCACGTCTTTTTTATTTAAAAATAGGTGTGAAAACTCCACTTCAAGATCTGAAGGAGAGAAGTGACGAGAGTCTTCACGGAATATATTTCAAAGAGAAATGAGAAGATAAATAAGAGTGTAATAAGTAAAAGGAGGAATGAAGGATGGATGTAAAGCGCGTAAAACAAATTTTATCATCTTCGAGTAGAATCGATGTAACTTATCATGGTGTACCGGTTTGGATTGAAAGTTGTGATGAGGGACGTGGGATTGCAAATGTATATGATGTGAAAACACCAAATGAAACAGTACAAGTAGATGTTACAGCGCTAGAAGAGGAATAAAAAAAAGCGGAGAATTTTCTCCGCTTTTTTTATTCCATCATATGTGCAATTTTTTTAGAGAACATAAGAAGTACTAACCCAAGTACAATTACGATAATACCAATACTTGCGAATACTTCTAAATAACCTAAAGATTGTGTGTAAGCTGCTAACATCCCGGATAGCTTATTAGCAAATCCACTACCAGCTAACCATACACCCATTAATAAAGAAGCTAATTTTACAGGTGCAATGTTACTTACCATTGATAGACCGATAGGTGATAGGAACAATTCACCTATTGTATGGAACATATATGTGATAACAATAAACAGTAAGTTAGCCTTTGCTGTAATATGAGCTTCGTCACTTCCTGTTTTTAGAACTGCTAATGTTAATGCAAGATAACCGACTCCTAATAAAATCATCCCAAGTGCCATTTTTGTTGGAACCTTTAAATCGCCGCGTTTAGTTTTAGATAACTTAACCCATAATGCAGATACAAATGGTGCTAATAAAACGATAAATGCTGGGTTAACAGATTGGAACCAAGATGTTGGAATTTCCCATCCGAAAATAGTGCGATCAACAAACTTATCTGTATAAAGAGTAAAAGAACTACCTGCTTGTTCAAAGCCTGCCCAGAAGAAGACAACGAAGCAAGTTAAAATAACGATTGCCCAAGTACGGTTCTTTTCTTGTTTTGTTAAAGGTTTTTTCTCAATTACTTTTGCATTTTTGTCTTTTGATTTTTTACCTATAACTGTTGTTCCTGCTTTACCAAGGTAACGAGGAGCTAATAGGTTAAAGAAAATCTGACCGATAATCATACCGATACAAGCAGCTAAGAATCCATATTTATAACCCATAACCATAACGCCATCAACGCTTGTTTTAAAGAAATCTTCTGCTAGGAAACCGCAAATAAGTGGTGCAAAGAAAGCCCCTACGTTGATACCCATATAGAAAATTGTAAAAGCACTGTCACGACGTGAATCATTTTCACCGTATAATTCACCTAATAGAGTAGAGATATTTGGTTTGAAGAATCCATTACCAATAACTAATAATCCTAATCCTAAATAAAGTCCAGTTGTTGTATTCATTGAAAATAGAACAAAGTTACCAATTGCCATAATAATACCACCAAGAGTAATTGCAAGACGTCTTGGGATAAAGTGGTCAGTTAACCATCCGCCAATAACTGGTGTAAAATATACAAGCATTGTAAATGTACCATAAAGTTGCACAGCGTCTGCTTTATCAAATCCTAAACCGCCACTAACAGCAGCTGTTGTTAAATAAAGAACTAAAAGGCCACGCATTCCATAGTAACTAAATCTTTCCCACATTTCTGTTAAGAACAACAAATATAATCCAGGTGGATGTTTTTTTGGTGATTGTTGTTCTTCAGCTTTTTTTAATTTTAAAGCTGCATCCATTTTTGCTTCCCCCTAATCCTGTATAACGGATATTTATGTAATCATTTTAATTTACAAAATATTTAGAAGTCAATAGAATTATATGGGAATAGAAAGGAAATTTTTAAAATAATCTATTGAAGCTTCGACCGTTATTGTATTTTTCCCTGAAAACTAGATAATAAGCGTTTTCAAATGTAATATTTGAATTCCAAAAGAAAATAAAATAATGATTAATCAGAAAATTTAGATTAAAACAACTATTCCGATATACAGAAATTATATTTTATTTACTATTACAATATAACATATTGAGAATAAAAATACAAAATGAAATAATGTGACATTTTTGTGTGAGCGAAATGAAAACAGCTCCCGAAAGGGGAGCTGTTTTTGAAAAATATTATTTTACAAATCGTTTTTCAATATCATCTAGCATTAAGTTTGCTGCCATTACACCGCCAGCTGTATTCCAAATCACATCGTCAACTTGATATACTTTGTTGTTTTTTACAGCATTTAAGTTTTTGAATAAAGGATCATTTATATATTCTTTCTCAAGTTCAGAGCCTTTTTTCTCATTTCCTTGATTGTAAGTAAAGTAGAAGATGATATCGCCATCCATTGCAGGGATGCGTTCTTTAGATACGTTACGTTCKGCRAARTCATYTTTGTTTTGATCACCAGGACGTTTGAAGCCAAGTTCTTTTAAAATAACACCAGAGAATGTATCGCCGTGATAAATACGAACATCACCAGGCATAAAGCGTACCATAGAAATTTCTTGATTTACTTTATCCCCAAGCTTTCCATTTAAGTCTTTGATACGTTTGTCGTAATCAGCTAATACCTTTTGACCTTCTTTTTCTTTATTCAATGCTTTTGCATAAAATTTAAAGTTATCTTTCCATTCACCGCGTAGTGTTTCTGAGAAAACAGTAGGAGCAATACCTTTTAGCTGCTCGTACACTTTTTCTTGACGCATTTTGTTACCGATAATTAAATCAGGTTTTAAAGCAGCAATTGCTTCGATATTAACTTGACTTTCGTTACCGACAGATTTTACATCTTTCATTTTATCTTTCATATGTGGATACCATTGGTCACTAGTTGGTGGTTGTACAGCACCGATCGGTTTTACACCGAGAGTAAGTAAAGCTTCTGTTCCTTCATTTGTTAAAACAACAACACGTTTTGGATTAGCAGGAACTTCTGTTTTACCCATTGCATGTTCGACAGTAATCATTTCTTTCTTTTCTTCTTTTTTAGGTTCTGCCTTGTTAGATGAGTTACTACATGCACCTAAAAGGAGTGAAAATGATAGTACGAATGCAAATAACGCAAACGATTTTTGTTTGATGAAATTCATTATGTATCCCCCTACATATTGAGAATGGTTTTCATTGTCAAAACTGATATTACGGTTTAATAAATATATTGTCAATAGTAATAATTTACAATCATTATTACTACAAATGAAAATAATTATCACTATCATTGACAATGCGAATTAAGTTACAATACACTAATAACGTATCATTATGCATTAAAGGAGAAACGCTGCATGTTATTAAAAACAAATCAAGCAAAATGGGTTGGATTATTTGTTGGAATCATTGCAGTTATTACTTGTATTTGGGGGAGTATTATTTTCGGATATACAAATACGAGTTGGAAGTTAGCACTCGATGCTTTTTTCCATTTTAATGGTTCGAATGAACATATTATTATTCAAAACGTACGTCTTCCACGTGCGCTTATCGCTGCTAGTGTTGGTGCTAGTTTAGCCATCGCTGGTTGTTTTATGCAAACTTTAACAAAGAATCCCCTTGCTGCTCCAGACTTTATTGGATTAAACTCAGGTGCTGCCTTTTTTATTGTTGTAGCCATTGTTGTTTTTTCGATAACATCTTTGTCAGCGTTTACGTGGATCGCCTTTTTAGGTGCAGCAGTTGCTGCAGCACTTGTATTTGCTTCTAGTTCTTTAGGAAAAGAAGGGACAACTCCTCTTAAGTTAACGTTGGCAGGGGTAGCGATAAGTGCCCTATTCTCTTCTTTAACACAGGGACTGCTTGTATTAAATGAAAAAGCGTTAGAAGAAGTGTTGTTTTGGCTTGCTGGTTCCGTACAAGGCAGAAAGTTAGAAGTATTACAATCCGTATTTCCATATTTATTAGTTGGTTGGATTGCCTCTCTCCTAATGGCAGGGAAAGTGAATACGCTAATGATGGGAGAAGATGTAGCAAAAGGGCTAGGACAACGAACAGTGATGATGAAGGCATTTGTACTACTTATTATTGTTTTATTGTCAGGTGGATCTGTTGCTGTTGCAGGACCAATTGGATTTGTTGGAATTATTACCCCTCATTTCGCAAGAGCTCTTGTTGGTGTAGATCATCGCTGGAGAGTTCCATATAGTGGTTTGCTAGGTGCCATTCTACTATTATTTGCAGATATTGCTGCGAGATATGTGATTATGCCACAAGAAGTTCCAGTAGGGGTTATGACAGCATTTATTGGTGCACCATTCTTTATTTATATTGCACGTAAGAGAGGGCTTAGCAAATGAAGAAGTATATTCCGTTTCGTATAGGAAAAGACGGCCTCTCGTTTTTAATGTATAAACGAGCTTGTCTCGTCTTATTCAGTTTATTAGTCATTTTAACTGGCTTGTTTTTTGCAAGTGCGGGTATGGGGGAGATGAAAGTAGCTCCATATGATGTATGGCAAGCAATCATTGGAAACGGTGATGCAATGTCAAATATGGTTGTCAATAAATTTCGTATGCCACGTATTCTAATTGCAATTCTTGTAGGAATAGCTCTTGCTGTAGCAGGTTGTATTTTACAAGGACTCGTTCGAAATCCGCTTGCTTCGCCTGATATTATTGGAATTACAGGTGGTGCAAGTGTAGCGGTTGTACTATTTCTTGCTTTATTTAGTGATAAGAACAATGCATTAACAGTAAGCATTCATTATATGCCGCTAGCAGCATTTATTGGTGCAACTGTCGTCGCATTTTTTGTATATTTATTCGCATGGAGAAATGATGGATTATCAGCAGTTAGTCTTGTTTTAATAGGTGTCGGATTTTGGGCACTGACAAAGGCAGCGACAACATTATTTATGCTGTTAGCGCCAATCTATCAAGCGAGCCAAGCAAATGTATGGATTACCGGTACTGTTTACGGATCTTCCTGGCAAAACGTAGGGGTGTTAGCACCTTGGGTTCTTATCTTAACAGTGGTTGCATTTATATCAGCGAGACATTTAAATGCACAAGAACTTGGTGATGATATTGCTGCCGGACTTGGGATTCGTTTAACAAAATCACGTTTTTTCCTGCTACTCCTAAGTACGGCGTTAATTGGGGGAGCGGTTGCCTTTGCAGGTGGAATCGGATTTGTTGGTTTAATGGCGCCGCATATTTCAAGAAGATTGGTTGGTTCTTTATATGGTGCATTACTTCCAGTAGCAGCTATTGTCGGTGCGATTTTAGTACTTGCTGCCGATTTAATTGGGCGCACAGTCTTTGCTCCGCTTGAAGTTCCAGCAGGTGTATTTACATCAGCAATCGGTGCTCCGTATTTTATTTATTTACTTTATAAAAGTCGAAATTCATAAAGGTAAAAAAATACATAGATGATTTTCTGTCTATAAAAAACGGGGTAAAGGAAGATGAACATGAACATGCAAAAAGCACTAGAGACTAAATCATTAACATTGTCTTACGGTGAAACAACTATAATTAATGAGTTGAATTTAGAGATTCCAAAAGGAAAGATTACGATTTTTATCGGTTCTAACGGCTGCGGAAAATCCACTTTATTACGTTCACTTGCTCGTTTATTAAAACCGACATCGGGTGATATTTTATTAGAAGATAAAGCAATTCAAAATATGCAAACGAAGCAAATTGCTCGTCAAATGGCAATTTTACCACAAGGACCTCAAGCTCCAGAAGGACTTACTGTACTGCAACTTGTGAAACAAGGACGTTACCCATATCAAACATGGCTGAAGCAATGGTCAGAAAAAGATGAGGAAATGGTACAAAAAGCGCTTGCTGCAACAGGTATGACGGAATTTGCTGAACGTGATGTTCATGCTCTTTCAGGTGGACAACGTCAGCGCGCTTGGATTGCTATGACGCTTGCACAAGATACAGATATTATTCTGTTAGATGAGCCGACAACATACTTAGACATGACACATCAAATTGAAGTGCTAGATTTATTATTTGAATTAAATGAAACAGAGCAAAGAACAATCGTTATGGTACTACATGATTTAAACTTAGCGTGCCGCTATGCAGACAACATTGTAGCCATTCAAGATAAACAAATTTATGCGCAAGGTAAACCAGAAGAAATTGTTGATTGTAAATTAGTTCGTGATGTATTTCGGATGGATTGTCAAATCATAACCGATCCGTTATTTGGAACGCCGCTTTGTATTCCGCAGGGAAGAGGAAGATGTTTACTTCCACAAGCAGCGCAGGTAGTGAAATGAAAAAAGCGATGAAATTTCATCGCTTTTTTATTTTTTACAAGAAAACAAGAGAAAAAGAGGAATACGCAATCGGCGTGTATATTCTTCTTCGCTTTGAAAATGGTTTCGTTTTGGTGTTGCTTCTCGTAAATCTGTAATTGTAAATCCAGCTTGTTGTAAGAGTGTAAAATATTGTTCGATGGTGCGGTGATATTTAATGACATCCTGTTCAATCCATGGTTCAATACGCTCTCCAGTTTTGAAATAATTGTCGATAAGCCAACTTGTTCTCTTACCGCTAGTTTGTAAACTCTCGAATGAAGAGGTAATAACGGGATGTTGAACGCTAAAAGTGAAGATGCCGTCGTTTTTTAAAGTTTGATAAACATTTTGAAAAATAATATCGAGATGTTCAATATAGTGCAGAGCGAGTCTAGATGTAACAAGATCAAAAGTAGAAGAGGGGTATGTATAGTCTTTGAGGTTTATAAAATGGACGATTCCACTTTTATTTTCTAGTTGTTTTATAGCTTCTGTATACATAAGGTGAGAGCCTTCAATACCGGTATAGGATAAGCAACCTTTTTGTAATAACTCTACACCGAACTGGGCATCACCACATCCTAGATCAAGAATTGTCTTTTCTTTCACATCACCAATGAGCTGCAATAAGGCTGGTTTTTCGATTGTATCATTTGGATTATCATTTCGATATCTACGCTTCATGTACTGTTCAAAAAAAGAATCGTTATTATATACTTCAGATTCTGTAAATGCCATTTTCTCAGCTCCTAAAAACATTTTTTTTATTCTATCAAACAATCGAAGTAAATCATAGATTTCTTGTATTTAATCCTATATAATTAAAAGTTGTAAGCGTTTTCTTCAAGCTATTTTTCTATAATAAATTTCGAAAACGTGTTAAGCTAGTAGAGGGATTATTAGCATTATTAAGATAATAATCCGCTTACATGAACGATAGGGAGGCTTCACGATGTCTAGTAAAACACTCGCAAACTTTTTGGAAGAAAATTTAGAGGATTTAAAAGCAAAGGGGCTTTATAACGTAATTGATCCGCTAGAAAGTCCAAATGGACCAATCATTACAATTGGCGGRAAAGAATATATTAACTTATCTTCAAAYAACTATCTTGGWTTAGCRACWGAYAATCGYYTRCAAGAAGCAGCRATTGGTGCAATTCATAAATATGGTGTTGGTGCAGGGGCGGTTCGTACAATTAATGGTACTCTTGATTTGCATATCAAATTAGAAGAAACAATTGCAAAGTTTAAACATACAGAAGCAGCGATTGCATATCAATCAGGATTTAACTGTAATATGGCAGCGATTTCAGCTGTTATGGATAAAAATGATGCGATTCTTTCTGATGAATTAAACCATGCGTCTATTATTGACGGTAGCCGTTTATCGAAAGCAAAAATTATCGTTTATAAACATTCTGATATGGAAGATTTACGCAAAAAAGCAATCGAAGCGAAAGAATCCGGTCTTTATAATAAATTAATGGTTATTACAGATGGCGTTTTCTCAATGGATGGTGATGTTGCGAAACTACCAGAAATCGTTGAGATTGCAGAAGAGTTAGATTTAATGACATATGTAGATGATGCACATGGTTCAGGCGTACTTGGACAAGGTGCAGGGACTGTAAAACATTTTGGTCTTTCTGATAAGGTAGATTTCCAAATTGGTACATTATCAAAAGCAATTGGGGTAATTGGAGGATATGTAGCAGGGAAGCAAAACCTAATTGATTGGTTAAAAGTTCGTTCACGTCCATTCTTGTTCTCAACAGCTTTAACACCAGCKGATGCRGCKGCTTGTATGAGRTCWATTGAAATTYTAATGGAAAGYACAGARYTACAYGAYCGTTTATGGGAAAATGGYCGYTATTTAAAACAAGGKTTAAAAGAGCTAGGCTTTAGCATTGGAGAAAGTGAAACACCAATTACACCTTGTATTATTGGCGATGAAGTATTAACACAAGAGTTTAGTAAACGTTTAAATGAAGAAGGCGTATACGCAAAATCAATTGTGTTCCCAACTGTAGCAAAAGGAACAGGTCGTGTTCGTAACATGCCAACAGCGGCTCATACGAAAGAGATGCTTGATGAAGCAATTCGTAAGTATGAAAAAGTGGGAAAAGAAATGGGAATCATTTAACACAATTACATCTTTTGAAAGCTTGCAAATGAGGAGTGGGGAAAATGAAAAAAATTCTAGTAACCGGTTCTTTAGGGCAAATTGGTTCTGAACTTGTAATGAAACTTCGCGATGTATACGGTGCATCAAACGTTATTGCGACAGATATTCGTGAAACAGATAGTGATGTTGTAAAATCTGGTCCATTTGAAACATTAGATGTAACTGATGGTCAGAAACTACATGATATTGCGAAACGGAATGAAGTGGATACAATTATTCATTTAGCAGCTTTACTTTCAGCGACTGCAGAAAAAAATCCGCTATTTGCTTGGAATTTAAATATGGGTGGACTTGTAAATGCATTAGAAGCGGCACGTGAACTTGACTGTAAATTTTTCACGCCAAGTTCTATTGGTGCATTTGGTCCAACAACGCCAAAAGATAATACACCACAAGATACAATCCAGCGTCCTACTACGATGTATGGGGTAAACAAAGTAGCAGGAGAATTATTATGTGATTATTATCATCAAAAATTTGGCGTTGATACGCGCGGTGTACGTTTCCCAGGTTTAATTTCTTATGTAGCTCCTCCAGGGGGCGGTACAACTGATTATGCAGTTGAAATTTATTATGAAGCAATTAAAAAAGGTGCTTACACCTCTTACATTGCGGAAGGCACATACATGGATATGATGTATATGCCAGATGCACTGCAAGCAATTGTTTCATTAATGGAAGCAGATCCAAGTAAGTTGATACATCGGAACGCTTTTAATATTACCGCAATGAGCTTCGAGCCAGAACAAATTGCAGCAGCAATTCGCAAGCATATTCCGACGTTTACAATGGATTATGCTGTGGATCCAGCTCGTCAAACCATTGCTAACAGCTGGCCAAACTCAATTGATGCAACAGCAGCGAAAGAAGAGTGGGGCTYTAAAGCGGAGTATGATTTAGATAAAATGACAGCTGATATGCTGGCCAAGTTAAAAAAAAAGTTAACAGCTGAGTTAGTACTTAGTTAATGAAGGGAACCGATTCGATTGAATCGGTTCTTTTTGTCAGCATACCTAAACTTAGTCTAGGGAAGAAATGAGTTTTCTCGTTATATAGACTTTACCTTATTCGTATCTAGACTTCCTGATTCGGCGCTAGCTTCAGGATATTGTTGTTCCGTTTCTTCATATTGTTTTTCATATTCGTAGCTAAATGCTTTATGCGCTTTTTGATCTTTCTCCCAAGGAGTCGATTTTCCTAACTTTCTGTTAGTGGAAGAACCGTAAGGACCCTCAGGAAACTCTTCGGGAATGACATATTGATGTCTTGCTTCAGCAGCTGTAACATCCGTATATTGTTCATCCTTTTTTTGGGACAAATGAAACATCCTTTCAAATATATTTGATAGTAGACTTCTTCCTTAATATACCCAAAAAGATTTCTATGAATTTTTCATTTCCTTTTATCAGCGCTTTTTCAAATATATACATATATCGAGGGTTCGACAAATTACAACTAAAAAACAGGAGCAAAATCAGCTCCTGTTTCCTATTCAATCGTCTTCAGCAATAATTTCTTCAATAACGGCTTAATCTTTAAGCGTAGATCTTCAGCGTGGTTTGCAACTAAGAAATGATGGTTATAAATATTTTTCATCAATTGATATGTCGCTTCTTTTGCCTCGCCTTCTTCGATAAAGATACCGATGACTTCCATACCGCTTTTACGAGCGAGTTTAACAGCTTCATGTGTGTCTAAAATACCATCTTGTTGGTAGTCTAAAGCAGATGGTTCACCGTCTGTAAATACGAGTAGGAATTTATGTTTTTCTGGTCTTTTTGCAAGTTTTTCTGAAACGATGCGGATAATGTAACCGTCACGATTGTCTTCTTCTTCGCGAAGTTGCATAATTTCTGGTCCAACGTTTGGAAGCGTTGAGTTTTGGTATGTTACAACTTCATGAATTACGTTTGGCTTATCTTCTGGTGTCGCACTAGAAGCATCTTCCCAGAATCCACTAATTGCATGTGGAATTTTTAATGATTTTAATGCTTCATGGAATAGAACAACACTTTTCTTCGTTTCTTCCATTTTGTTATACATAGAACCAGAGCAGTCGACTAATAGTTGAAAGGCAACGTCAAGTTCTTGTGATTCTTGTCCCTTTTTATAAAACATGCGCGGCTGTTTTTCTGTATAAATACGAAGGAATTTCTTACGAAGTCTTCCGTAATATTTATCACTATTTGCGTTTGTTTTATTTTCGATCGTCTTCTCAATGATTTTCTTTAACTCTTTTACATCTTTATTAACGACAGATTTAATGGCTTGATAAT
Organism: Bacillus sp. 05T22; assembly: GCF_056396765.1. Taxonomy (NCBI): domain Bacteria; kingdom Bacillati; phylum Bacillota; class Bacilli; order Caryophanales; family Bacillaceae; genus Bacillus; species Bacillus sp. 05T22. Next base: position 1,003 of record NZ_JBFTMC010000004.1, on the reverse strand, counting down.
CTTTTTTATCATCAGGATTTGGCTTGCGTGCTTCTTTAAATGTATGAGAGGCACCAACATTATATTTACCGTATATGCCTTCATTTTGACTAGAAGCATGGGAAGCTCTTGCTTCTTCTGTATCAGCCCCATCAAAGTTAGATTGCGTACTTTTTTGAGAAGTCCCTTGTACAGAACCAAGTGCTTGATCGCCATCTTCTGATTCACGAGCAGTATCACCCATCATATTTGTTTTTGTTCCGCTTTCTAATTCAAAGCGTAAAAAGTTCTCGTTTTCGTTATTTTTATTTTCACGATGCCATGTCGAGAAGCTTTCATTAATTTTATTTTTATTCTCATCATCTACGATTTGAGTATCATCATTTGCTAAATCTTCTACGCGCCCATCTTTTTCTTCTGCAATGACAGATAAGTAGAGTGGGGCGTGTCCGAAATAGTTATTGATCATATCATTTTCCAGAAGACCTTCTAGACGATAGCGAATTTTTTCAACGACGTACATAATATCTTCCGTATTACGTGCTTGGAATGTTTCGTGTAAAATCGTTTCAATTTGCTCGAAATATTCATTGTTGAACATTTCATATTTATCGCTCGTTAATGAAAGATAACATAAACAAAATAGACGATCACCGTGATAATTACGAACGCGGTTTATTTCATTTTGTGAGCCGAAGTAATTACGATACATTTCTTTTCGGCGCTTAAAAATATGTTTTGTGCCAGGACGTAAGCTTTTCACGATTTCCTCAACACGTAAATCTTCTAATAAAACAAATAATTGTGTTAAAAACTTTTTAAGAGGAGATTCTTGTAATTCAATTGCATAAGAGCGAATTAAAGTCATGTCCGAGTAATGTTTATTACCAAGTGCTTTTAAAAACACTTCGCTTTTTAATCCGATTACGGTATCTTCTTCTTTTCGATCATCCCAAAAGTGACTAATGACAACCTTTTTTTCTATTTCGTCGTAGTATGCTTTATAGCCATACTCAAGGTAGGC